>JBCCKZ010000346.1:0-6119 GCA_039027135.1 Planctomycetota bacterium | reverse complement strand
TGATCGAAGAGTCTTCGTCTTGACTGATCGCTTCCACGGCTGCTGCTACCTCGCTCGAGGTCAACTTGCGATCACGGTTGTGATCCAGCTGAACCAGCAGCTTCGCATCGCTCTTGGCATTTTCAGCCATTCGATTACCTCGAGCAGATGCCATCACAGCGGAATCCAGTTTTGACTCGGTTGCTTGTTGATCACTTGGCCGGCCGCCGCGGCTACCGCCACCTCGATTACCTCCACCAGCGTTTCCGCCGCCTCGATTGCCTCGGCCGCCCATGGCTCCGCCGCCACCACGAATCTGCGCCCACGCTCCTTCGTACTCTTCGTATGTAACCATCCCATCGGCTGACGCGGGATGAGTTGACATGTAGCGATTGATTTCACTTCCCTTCCAAACTCCGTCGCCATCTCGATCAAGAGAATCGAAACGCGTGCGAGTTTGCTCTGGAGTCATGGGGTGATGACTTCCGCCTCCATGATGACCACCGCCGCCGCGCCCACCGCGATTACCTAATTGACGACCACTGGCACTGGAGTTTGTGTCAGGCGCCACGCCGTATCCCAGGGAACGGACCCTTCTCACGACGTTAACGAGGCTCGCTCGATCAGGGTTGCCATCGACCGTTTTGGCAACGGCGTCTGTCAAAACCTCAACCACTTTCGCCTTGTAATCAACTTCGACATCTCTAGCACCTACGTCCTCTTCCTCCGCATTGGCTGATTGAATCAAGAGACTCGTGGCCAAAGTAAACGACAAGACTGCGTTTCGAGAAAATGGGAGTTCGGGCATGAACCAAATCCGGTTAGTGTCTAGAAGATGAATTGGGAGCGTCAGTGATACGTAGTTCTGTGTTTTGTTGGTTTGATGGTGCAGCTGCACGGCCGCCATGACCTCCCCGTCTTCCTCCGATTCCTTCGGTAAGGTTGTCATGCATCCCAATCACCATGAAAGAGCTGAAGATAATGCTCGCTAGCAGAACCGCTCCACCGGTGGTACGCGTGCGACGATTTTGGAACCACATCGCCAGTCCAGAGATACCCCAAAAGACCATCGATGCGAACATCAAGTCGACAACTAAAGCCCAAAACCAACGCACATCGAATTGCGGCGTATACATTCGAGCCAAGTGCATGCGTCTCATCAAAGACTTTGTATCCATAGGTTGACGCTGCGCTTGGGCGATTGAGCTGACCGCACCGCTACCAAAGTTGTAATCAACCAAACATGGCACTCCGTCTGCTTCGACCGAAAAAATGAGTCCTGCAGACCGCCTTCCGGGAAAGATCTCTCCGGTTGACAGTCCATTTTGTTCCAAGAGTGAAGGAATCGCCTCCTCAATTCTGCTCTGAGGATTTTCCAACAAGTCGGCGCCACGGACATCAACCATAGGATTGATTACAGGGGGCTCCGATTCGTCAATCGGTTCTTCCTGAAACACTTCAGTCTTGATCGAAACAGCACCCGAAGCCGGGTTCACCCTCACGGTGTGAGTCTCGTCTTCCCCCTGCACGGTATAGTTATAAAAATTAGAAAACCTTGGCGTCTTCTCTTCAGTCAGAACAATCTCAGGTCCGCCGATAGAGAAGGACTCAATATTTAGCTCATCAACGACCTGCGCTGCTAATTCCGACGCTGGCATGAGGCTTAGCGGTTCTCCACTTCCGTTCGTTGCAGCTGAAAGATGAGTGCTAATCTCATTTCCAGGTTGAAAGTACCCCGGGTGATTAAAAAACCAACCGCTGAATCCATAAAGCAGCACAAAGGGGAACATGAATATTCCCGAGTAGAGATGAATCTTCCTCATCCACGTAACGGTTTTCCGACCGACAATCGTTGACAGCCTTTGGCTTTTGGGCTTTGGGCGATCACGTTGAATGCGCTCGCCAGCTGTCGAGATCTTCGCAGCGATTTGTTCTTGAATTGGCGGATCAGCTAAAGACATGGCGAGATAGCATTGTGCTCAGAGGCGGGGTGTTCTTTGGAGGAGCATAGCGGAGGCGTATTACGTTGCAGTCATGCTCCAATATTTTGGTTGACTAAGAGATCTCGAATCGTCGGACTGGCCAATTCCCGTTCAGACCTTATCGCCAAAGACCCAGAGCTCTTTTAAATCAACAACTAAACCGACATGAAGACGGGAGCATGACTTGGGACGATCCTTCAAGAGCGATGTCCCTCCACGCGACGAATTAATATACCGGCAATTAACAAATCCACCACCAAATTTAATCAGTCTCCCGGAGCAAACCTCGGTACGACCTACGTCGACTGAGTGAAGACACTGGCGAAGCGCTCACGATTAGAGTCATAGATGGATACATCGCTAGGCCCAAAGCCATGTGACCTAAGCGACATCCTCCGAAACGCTACTCAGCTCACGCTCGGAAGAGTGATCGACATTCGCGATCCCACAGGAGTAGGAGATCAAGCACGTCTGCTTCATGTGGCAAGAATCTGACGCCGCCACACGAAGTTTAAAAACACCGTCAACCGGTGGAAAAGTCGCTTGGCAACTGGCTACTACGACATTTTCCCTATGAAATCTCAACTAAATATATCAACGATTTCACAAGATTACTTATGATGAATTTGAAGTGGAAAACTTGCATATCATTCTGTTGAGAGCGCACTATTAAAGAGTTCGCCAGCTCCAATTTCCGGAAAATAACAAACCTTTGAATGCTTTTAAAGGCCAGCCGTTTTCCTTAGACCCGATTTTTTAGAGACCGCATTGATTACGCGGTTCCAAAGATTATCGTCCTGAAATCGGGACGCAGATCTCACTTAGCCAGCCACGCTATCCACGTGCTCGACCTCGAGCCCTTCTTCACCTCGTGATAGCCAGCCAGCGAAACAGACTGGAATTTACAGCGGCTGAGATTATTCAGATCTCGCTTCTGTCGTTCGTTTGCTGCCTGCCTTTATAAGTTGTTTTCGACCTGAGTATCCCACTCTGAATAGAGATGGCACTCAGGAATTTTTATTTGGAGCTAACACCATGTACTTCGACAAGCGTCTTGTCGGCCTTCTTGTTTTCACCGTAATGGCAGTAACGTTGCTTTCTGATTCCCACGTCCTTGCTCAGCCAGCACCGCCACCGGGGAATCCCAACCCAAATTTCGTAGATCCTTCATTCACCAACCCGCTGTTTGGATTCGAAAGGTTTTCGCCTGGTACAACCTACGCTGAGTTTTACAACTTCGCGGGTGACTTGGACCCGACCGATCCGCTGGGCAACATTGGCGTCAACGAAAATGTTCGCCGCCTACCAGACATCACTCCGGACTCACTGTTCGGATTCGCGCCGGGAACGGGATTCACTTTCGATTTCACGACGGGAGCGTCCGCGACCGCAGATGATTCGAGCCTGACAGGCAGCGGCGTTTTGGTAACCTCGGAGGGTTTCCAAGTGACGATTCCAGGCGTGGACACCGTGGATCCAGGCCGCGTTGTTCTTCAAGTCGCGTACCGTACACCGGTAGACTCTTCGATCATCGCGCCGTTTTTCGTGCCTGTCTTAGATGAGAACGGCATCCCGACCGGTGCGAGCGTCCTTGACGAGGCCGCATTTCTAAACGCGAATCTTGACCCATCTTCAGATTCTGTGACCGCTCGTTTTGATGAGTCGGAGGTTCTTCTCTCTCTTGCTGACGCAACCTCGGCTTCCTCTTCTTTATTTTCAACCGTTGCAGAGGTTTACGACGTGACCGGCCCCGGTCGAAATCGTCAGGCCACGTTGCTTGTGGAAGAGCTTCTGGTTTTCGATGTTCCTGATTCGAGTGAACTTTATACGATCGATTTTGGGCCTGACGGTGGCTTGAATGAGGACTTTGACTACGTTTCCGTTTCGCTTGATACGTTTGCTGGACAAATTACTGCAGTGCCGGAGCCTACGTCGCTAGCGTGCTTGGGCTTGGTTAGCGGCGCATACATGTTGAGACGCAGACGATCAAAGTTCGATTTGCAAGTTTGACCTGCGTAGAGAGGTCCACATCCAGCGATCTTAGCTGCTACGGCTAAGGCTCGCATCGAAGTTCGTTTGATAGCGTGTTTGCGGCTCCGCGATCCAGGATCGTAGACACGCTTGGTTTTAAACAAAAGTATTTTGCGAGAGATCGGCCTACGCTCGCACTTGTTCAGGAGGACTCACACATGACTCTCAGAGGTGGACGTGGAGCGTTCACATTGATCGAACTCTTGGTCAGCATAGCGATCATCGGTATCCTGGTTTCCCTGTTGTTGCCAGCAATTCAACGCGCCAGAGAAGCTGCTCGAAGGATCGCCTGCACCAACAATCTCAAACAGTGTTCGTTGGCACTGCAGAATTATCATTCTGCCTACAAGCGATTCCCGGGACTCGGAGATGGGATCTGGAATGGATGGTCTATCCAGGCACAGATTCTCTCTTTTGCGGGCGAACCTTCGCTATTTCAACTGATCGATTTTGAAGCTGGTCTGGGCCGGGCTGCCACCGTCACCGGCTTCAACCCACCCAACGACAAGGCGGCACTTACGCCAGTTTCTTTTTATCTCTGCCCAAGCGATATCGAGCCTGCAGTAAAGACCGTCACCTATCGTCGAGGGCGAGGACGTTTCTCATGGGACCACGCGGGACTCAATTATTTCGTCAACGTCGGAACCGGAACGGGATCATTAGAGGATATTCAACAGGATGGAGATCCCAACACGTGTTCAGAATGTCATTTCGATTTTGGAAAGACTGAGGGTACAGATGGATTGTTTTGGCGGGATTCGAACACGAAATTTCGCAATATCCTCGATGGGACCTCAAGCACGATCGTGTTTGCCGAATCACTCAGAGGACCGGGACAGGACAGAGACAGTGTTGCATTTGGTGAGTATCAGAGATATTTGGCGAATGCCAACGGAAATCGCCAAAACACCATAGCGTTCCGGGATGGCGTGCAAACCATTCCGCCGCAGCAACTGGTGAGCTCATGGTCCGATTGGCGTGGCATCCGAGGCGCCAATTGGATTGCAGGATTTGGAAGCGGAACGTCGGTCATCAATGGTTGGTACACCCCCAATCATCCATACCCTGATCTGTCATCGTTCACATACCGCATGATGGGGCCCCGAAGTTTGCACCCTGGAGGTGCCAATATCAGCATGGCTGACGGCAGCGTCCGTTTCATCACGGACAGCATTGACCTGGAAACCTTTCGAGCCATGTGGACGATCGCTGGTGGTGAGGTCGTCGGAGAGTTCTAAGACAACTCTTGTAGATGATCGACTTCAAGCAAGCTCAAGCAGCCTTTGCATCATCATGGCTTGCCCGAAAGCGGGATCAAGCTGGTAGGTTTCGAAGCCGAACGAACGATAAGCTTGCAACGCCGCTGAGTTTCCACTGAGCACTTCGAGCGTCAACTTGCAAGCGCCTCGCAAACGTGCCTCATCCTCAGCCGCTTTAAACAACAAACGAGCGACACCTCGCCGGCGATGCGAAGCCGTGACGATCACATCGTGAATGTTCAAGAGTGGTCGTGCCGCAAAGGTGGAAAAGCCCTCAACGCAATTGATCAGTCCAACCGCTTGGTCCCCGTCCATCGCCAGAAAGGCAACAAACGTGGGGGCATTTTTGAGCTGATCTCGTAGCCGATCCTGCACTTCACACGTTAGCGGCTTGCCCCCTCCTTCAACGCTGGTCGCGTATTCGTCAAGCAAACGAATCAGGGCACTAACTTGCTCCGCGTTGGAGAGATCTACCTTACTAATGTTGATTGTCATTCGCGGATTCTAGCGAATCGAATGACACGTGGAACCAGTTTCGAGACGAAGCGTTAAAGCTCGAATGTCCTTTATCCCAAACGACTTCCATTGGCATCTACACAAGTTCGATTCAGCAATTCACCTCCCTGGGGAGCGTCGCGGAGGAGCTTGCGACGACGCGGGGAGGGGATTTCGGCGAACTTGGTAGGCTTTGCATTCTAATTGAATCCCCTCCCCGAAGCCTCGTTCCCCGGCAACGACCCCACCCCAACGCACTGGTATATGCACAAGTCAAACAAGGTGAAACGCAGCTTTTATGTGATCCGTAGGCCGGATGCGGCGTAGCCGCGAAGGCATCGGGCCAATGCATGAGCAAAGAATCCATGTTTTG
>JBCCKZ010000345.1:0-6123 GCA_039027135.1 Planctomycetota bacterium | reverse complement strand
TCGACGTTGCACTACCCACGTACAAGCCATAACGTTCATAGCCGATCTTTCCCAGTCGCTTCATGGAATTGTTCTGGCGGCTGTTATTGAAGGCGAATGTTTTACGCGAGTTGTAGGTTTGTTAGCCGGCCTTGACTCGCAGTAAGTCAGCAAACTTTGGTAAAGAAACAAACGGATTGTCTTGTCCTTGCCAACGCGAGTTCTTTGCATTCAAGAATGCACCCGTTCCGCAATTCCAAAAGTATCTTCCGGTGGCTAGGGAAGCCCGACATGGCCCGCAGGATGCCACGGGAACAAACGCGTTGTTGAACAAGACTCCTTCGCGAGCAATACGATCAATGTTCGGGGTTTGGATCACATCGTTCAGCGAAGGGTTTTGGGAGTCCGCATAAATGCTCGCGTACCGACCCCAGTCATCGGCAAAGAAAAAGAAGATGTTCGGCTTACTTTCCGCGCCGAGAGAATTCGATGCGAATGCAGAGAGTAAAAGCAACGTCAGTAAGCGATGCGTAGTCATTGAGATTTGCTTGCCTTTTGAACCTAAATGTTGATCTGGCCAATGCGTGACCAGTCCGTAGCTACTGAAGTGGAGCAGCCATTGTAGATCACCAAACCTCCTGCGTAGTCACTCCAACGTTGGGTCGCTTACCTTTGGTTTCCACCGCCAGACCTCTCGAGCATTCAGTACTCCATCCAGATTCCCTCGACGCGACAGCAATTCTTGTGTGTACCGAACTGACACAATGAGGCGACTCCTGAACAAGAAATTGGCTTGGGGTTCCAGTGCGCTCTAGGTGTTGAGCAAGCTAGAGTGAGCCGTGACCCGGATATGAGCGGAGCGAATGGAGGGGCCGGGCAGATTCAAGCCTATCGCCTCTGCGTTTTTCTCTCTCTCCTATCATCGTCCACGCGTAGCGTTTCTCTCTCTTTTCCCTTATGCAAACGCAGCGTCTCTCACGCGTTGCCTGAGCTGCTGCGGCTCACCCGGCCCACGCTCAAATCAATTAAACGATTCAAGATGGTCAGCATGAAGAACCTAGTGCTTTTCAAACACCCGGTGTCTTGGTGTGCGCGTTCTGTGGAAAGTCAAACGTAAGGACGAGCGGTTCGGAACCCGTGTTGGCGATTTCCACGCCACCGCTCGAAAGTGCAGCTTGCGTAATAAATCCAATCTCTGGGTACACCTCGCCGAGAATCATGTCTTGGTGGTACCGCACTTCTAAGCCTCCGACACGCCCGCTTCCACCGTTGGTGTGGAACAGCGTCGGGCATTCGGGGCAAAACTGTGTCTTGGCACCTGGCTCAAGTGTGAGGCGAAGGATTGAGCACTTTTGATCGCCCAGGACATCACCGTAGACAATCCACTTGGCACCAACACCGTCACCCACAAACTCTTCAGCCGCAATCGCGGGACGTTTGTTTTTGAGCACGAAATCGGGATCTTGATTGGCCTCAAAGTCGAACTTCTCAACCAAATACTCCCAGTCCTCATGCTTAGCCTTCGGATAGTCTTCTTCGCGACAGGCATAAAATGCGTCCGCGGCTCCGATGCTTCCGTCCAGTGTGAGGTCCTCGGCCAAGAAGTGCTCATCCATGGTGACATGCAGTTCATGAGTGCATAGATCCGTTGGTGAGTGCAGCACTCCATTGGGCATCGCAAAACCGTTATCAAGCTGCATCATCACGTGCGGTGAGAGGTGACGCACTCCGTTGTATTCACCCTGACCCCAACTCTTCATACAAGCGAGGAATTGGTCCTTCGTTACAAATGGATATAGCCCCATCGCTGTGGTGTGATAGTGCGACGGACTGACGCCCGGATTGTCGAACGAATTGATGTCATACACCTCCCACTTGGACCAATGAAGATGGTGAGGAATGGGATTCAGGTTATCGAACTTTTTGGAGACGATCGGCCAAGGGGGATCGCCGTAGAGCGATTTTGCGAAAGCCGTCACCTTCTCACCCATCACGGCTTCGGGATTGGCAGTGATTAGATCCTGCAGCGAAATGACTTGCCCGCTCGGAGTCATGACGTGTGATTCACCTTCTCGAAACGGCGCACTGTTTGTGCGTGTATCGATCACCCCCGTCACAATGGGAACGGTACAGCACATCCACACTTCATCGAGCCCCGTGCCGTTCATGTACTCCGGGTAATACGATTTGGCATCAAGCCGCAGGCGTTTACCTGGCGTGCAAAATGTTCGGCCCGCGTAGCGATGGATCAATTGCAAGACGCCATCGTTCTGATTGAGGCAGTCATCCAGGATCGCGGCTGATGCTCCACCCGTACCGTCGATCACATCTTGTTGTGGGTACTCGTGCAGTTTATCCGCGAGAATGGACGTCGAAGCAGTCATGAAAGATGGACCTCAATGAGTCTGAAGAAGCGTTTCAGTTCCCAAGTTCTCAAAGAACTAATGGGCGATCTCGATTGCTAAACCACAGCGTGCCGGACCGAGAACTGAAGGATGTCGAGTTGATAGTTGACCATCCAGTTTAAGAATAACCATCGCGATAGGGAACATCCCTCTGAGCCAATCAGCGGCTGCAAATCGCGATGCGTTTTGGCGGCATATGCTTCAATTATTGCGGGTCAGTCTTGAGCGAGCACTCGGTCAAAGAACTTTTCCATCGCGGGAAAAGTCTCCTTGCTCTTCTGTCCGACGACGCCGTGACCGGCACCATCGATCCGCATGTACGTGACATCTGTTCCCAACCGCTTCAACGCGGCATTTAGGTCATCGCTGTTCTTAACCGGGACAGTAGTGTCCTTCGTGCCGTGGATGATCAGAAACGGAGGAGCTTCCTTCGAAACCCACGTCACCGGTGAGGCTCGCTTCACGCCGTCATCGCTGCCCGCGAGTTTTGTGAATCCATTGTTCGTCTTTTTCCCGTAGTCCATAAAGTTGGTTGGGGGTGCTCCGCAGCAGACTGCCTGAAACCCGCTCGAGTATCCGGCGTAGGGTGCGTCCCCATCAAAGTCTGATTCGTCAGGAGTCAGACCGAGCAAAGCAACCAAGTGCCCACCAGCCGAGTTACCAAAAGCGCCAATTCGATTCGGATCGACGTTGTACTTCTCGGTGTTGGCACGTAGCCAGCGGACTGCACATCGGCAGTCTTCGATACAACCAAACACGTTTACACGGTCTGGTGTGAGTCGGTAGTTAACGGAAATACAGACATAGCCTTTTGACGCGTACTGCAGAGGCAGCGATCTCCACATGCCGCCACCCTTGTCTCCGCTTCGCCAGCCTCCTCCATGAATAAAGACAATCGCAGGTCGAGCTGTCTTCGAATCTTCTTTCGGCAGCATCAAATCCAGCTTCTGTCTCTCGTGCTCATCGTGATAAGCAATATCGACCTCGAGCTCGACATTTTCGGGAAGGACCATCCCGCCGATGCCCTGACGCCTTGGGGTGTTGGAGCGATTGCGATTCGAAATCAATCTCTTGGCAAGCGCTGTTAATTCACCACGATCAATCGAGCCATTGCTGTCCTGGTCGACGCGGTCGAAATTGTTCTTGAGCTGGGCTTTGGCCTCCGACTGAGTGATGACTCCATCGCCATCCGCATCATTGGTTTTCAGTAAGTTGCCCACCAACTGCTCCGCATTCGTCGATTGTTGTTGCTGCGCGAAGACAGCCGGAGAGCTGATGACAAGTATGGCAACGGTCATCTTTCGGACGAACATAAAGAGGCTCTTGTGCTGAGGAATATTAAGACGAATCACAAATTCTCTGAGTTTCCCAGCATAACTTATCCGGATGGTTGCACCGTTTCGAAAGGCACTTCGATCTTGGGTATCAATCATTTATGATGATCTTTCCTAAACCAGGCAAGAAAGCAATCGAGATGTCCGCCACAGAGGTCGAGCAAGAGTACGAGAGGCGAGTCCGAGCGATGTCGCCGGCGGAAAAGATGGCGCGTAGTGCCGCAATGCTTGCTTGGACGCGTGAACAGATGGCCAGGCGGATTCGTGATGCTCATCCAGACCTTTCTGATGAAGATGTCAAATGGCGGGTCGCACTGAAGCTCTACGAACGTGAACCGGAAGTGATCAAGTTAATCGAGATGCACCTAGCCAGTGTTTCCGGTTGACGCATTCGCCAGAACGATCGCAAAGTTCGTGGCAATCTCGGATACGCTGGAGCTACCCTTTCACTTAACCGGGGGAGCAATCAGTTCAACCTATGGAGAGCCTCGGCTTACCCAGCACATCGATATTGTCATTTCACCGGCCATTGCCAGACGCCGAGTCAATGACCTGGTAGGCGAGCTTGCGATGTCAGATTTCCTTTTCACAGAGAAGACCGTTCGCCGCGCTGTAGCTTCCGAAGAACTGTTTCAACTTCTCGATAAAACAGAAAGCCTAAAGCTCGATCTATATCCTAGAGAGTTGATTTCTGGCGAGCTGCAGCGATCGATATCGTTGGAACTATTCGAAGGCGTCGAGCTACCGGTTGTATGCCAGACCGACGCGGCTTTATCCAAGCTCATTTGGATTGACAAGGGAAGTCAACGAAGTCGGCGCGACTTTCGCGGAGTCTTCCGGAACTGTGACTCATCGCAGCAAACCGAAATCTGCAAGCAGGCAATTGAGATGAATCTCATTGCCTTACTTGACGAAGTGCTGGGTGAGTCGGACGAGATTCGATAACTGCGTTTCCGACGCTTTAGTAAACGACAGCGTGATTAATCAATTCCTCGTGCTCGCCGACACTTCGTGAACCTTGTCGGATCGGTTACTGCGATTCAGCCTTTGGGTCGATGCACGGTAAAACCTGTTGGACGAAGTACGGTTCTTGATTCACCCAAAACATGTAGCTCACATGCAAGAACTCTTCGGCAAACGCATGAAGCATTGGAACAAGACTTTTCTGCTTTCGAACCGCACTGACAGACCCCACTGGCTCTAGCTGTCCGGGAGCGAGATCAGCACCGGTTCTTCCGACATAGTTGCCATCCTGAATCGCTATGCCGAGAGGAACTTGATATTGTCGTTCGTGCATCATGGCTAGCGGATGGTTCAACTGAGCTAGGCGTTTGACCATCAAATCCGGTGAGCCCAGACCAACGCCAATCGTGTCGCCGTATTCGAAGACTGAACGCAAGTAGTTTTGGTCATCGAATGGTAGCCACTCGCCCGGCATGAAGTTGGCGTACTGCATCGTGACCGACTGAGGAAACGCCGACTTCATCGCTAACATGTTGGCTTTGATCGACTCAGCATACTGGCTTGGTGAGAACTCTGGTTCCAAGCTTTCATCGATATCAATCGCTGTCTCCTGGAGGTTGATTCCCTCTATCCTTCCGTCAAATTCTTCACCCAAGGCTTCTAGCAGTCTAGAGAAACGATCTCGAACGCTTACGTTCCAACGTTTGCAAACCCAACCTGCGAACTGCCCATCCTCGGTGACTTGTTTCGTTTGCCCTCCGGCGTACTCCTCACCCAATAGATAATCCGGGGCCGGCGGGTATTTGGGACTGAAGGTCGCGTCTTGAAGTTGGATGAAGAGTTTCTTCCCGTGAGATCCCAGATACTCAAGATCGTTTCTGATCTCCTCAAAATCATACTGCCCTTCGGCTGGTTCCAGACTTCTCCACAAGTACATGATCTGAGCTCCCGAAAAGCGTTCGGAATTCAAGAAGGGATGGTCAATGATCGCTTCTCGATCACGTGCAAAATAAACAAAGTGCCGGATATCATCCTGGGGCACCGGGCACTCGGCGTTTAGGTATTGCCTATATGCCTGGGCATATCTTGCGCGACCATTTTCCTGCGAGACGCATGGCGATGCGAGGCTGGCAATGCAAGCCAATAGAAGCAACCTCTTGCAAGGCGATGGAATGTCTTGTGAGAGCATTGAGCAGCCTCGAAGAACCGCAATTGTGATCCCAATCGCGCGGATAACGGTGGATTTGAAACTCATCTTGGATCCAAAGACGATTTGCCTATGGTGACGGTACGAGAAAGAAAAATTGTCTTAGCTACAGTAGAAGATAACAACGTCTCTCTTGTTCACCTCTTTCACGGGTACCCGACGCGAAACAGAAGTCGTCATCTCTTGTGTACGCATGTAAGGGTTTGGGGAAGAGGCAAAGGAGTGCTCGACCGCC
>JBCCKZ010000344.1:0-6170 GCA_039027135.1 Planctomycetota bacterium | reverse complement strand
GGCACGCCAGCGTTCCGCAGCTCGGTCGAGAACAACGTCATCTGCTTAAGTACCTCGATGGAAATCATGACCACGCTCAGCTGGCTGAGATTCTAAACCACTTTCGAAATGACAGCGACGTTCCGAATGGTGGATCAACCGCAACAGAGCCAAGTGGTTCCGAATCCGTCAGCAAGATGCTCGAGAGATTTGCTGGGTTGCTCTTGCTGACGGCTTAGTTTCGTTATGGCTCTCGCCCCCTTGTTGGTCCTCTTCCCTCTCGCGAAGGATTGCCTCGCAGGCGATCGAGCTTCCGCTGAATTCGACCCATGTGCATCCGATTAACCGTGGATAATGAGTTGATATCCGGTCGACGCATTCGAGGGCTTAGCTGTCTCAAGGCACGCTCCAGCACATCAATCGCGGCAGCCGTGTTTCCTTGATCAATCCTCACATCGGCAATCGACTCGAGCGTTTGGATTCGAAGCGATTCATAGAGCTCCAATTCTGGCGAGGCGGCTGCTAAAGCGTTGTAAACCCTTATTGCCTCGAATAGATGATCAGCCGCCTTATCCAGCTGACCGGACCGACGTTCCAAATCAGCTAATCGAGACAACGATTGTGCTTTAAGAGCTCCATACCTCGGTAATCTTGGCGAATCAGACAAAAGCTCTTCGATTAGTTCAATGGCGCGATCCACTCTGAATCGATCTTGATATCCAAACGCTTCACTGCTCAATAGCGTTGAGGCCAATTCGTATTTCAATGCCTGTGAATCGGGATTCTGCTTGAGCAAGTCTTCAAGCTCGTTGATTGAATCACGGATAGCGCCTTCGGCTTCGACTTTTCGGCCCATATTGGATGCGACGATTGCCTTGCTCCTAAAAACGCGTGCGAGTTCTGCCTTGTAGCGAGAATCCGTTGGAAACTCTTCAATCAGTGATTCCATCGTCTTCGCCGCTTCGAGGATCGCATCCCGTTCCCGACCTTGTCTATTCCTTAACGCGACCGCACCGAGGCTTGAGCGCAAGCGACGATCGCCTGGTCGGAATTTTAAGTTGTTTTGGTCGACCCCGATCCGCGTGCTAATTGAAGCGAACAAGCGATTCGCCCTCGCGTACTCAAATCGTCCCTCCGCTGATTCCATGATCGAAGGCGAACTCTCAATCAGCTCAATGGTTGGAGAGAAAATCCCGTTCGCTCGGAGCACGTCGCCGCGGAGACTGGCGATTACGGCAAGTTGATTCATTACCTTTGCACGAGCAATCACGCTGTCAGTAGCATCGGGTTGTTGGGTAACAAATTTGTCGTACCTCAGCGAAGCCTCGGTGTAGGCTCGATCTGCTTTCTTGAGCTGACCAAGACCCATGTAGATGTCACCAGCTCTTTGCGAGGCGAGGGCGGATTGGGCTAGCAGATCTTCGCTATTACTATCGGCGAGCTTGTCAAAGAAATCGAGTAGCGATTGTAGCAACTCGGCGTCCTCGGGCGTCACACTGGCCACGGTCGTATCCGTGACTTCGCCCAAGACATCGGCATCGGTCTCGATACCTCGCGATGCGATGCTACGAGTGATCTCGTCGAAGGCGCTAACCGCGACTTGCAGATTTCCTTCGGCGCGCTCACGTTGTTCGTCGGCAAGTTCGCGTTGTTGTTCAGCACGATCCAATGCATCTGTCTTCGAGCTCAGTGCCTCATTCAAAGCCACGCGTGCGATTTCTGTTTCATCGAGCGCGTGTTTCGTTCGCGCATAGCCGATACCCGAAACGATCGCCAACGCAAGCAGTAGCCCAAAGGTCGCGAAGGTTAGCATGGCAACCACCGGCTCTCTTTGTGACCAGCGAATCACACGACGAATAAGTCCTGCTCGGCGTGCCGCGATGGGACGATGCTGTAAGAAACGGTTCAAGTCATCTCTCAATGCTTCGGCGTCGCGATACCTTGATTTTGAGGTGTGCGACAGCGACTTCATTGCGATGGTTTCTAAATCGCGAGGGATCTTCGCGTTGAACTTTCTTGGCGAGACTTTCACACCTTCGATGGACTTACGGATGGTGTCGCTGGTGTTCTTGCCCTCAATGGCGGGTCTCAACGCGAGTAACTCATAAAGCGTCAGGCCCGTTGCATAGACCTCGCTTTGGACATCGTATTTTCCATCAAACGATTCCGGCGGCATGTATTGGGGAGTGCCGACGACATCTCCCGTCATCGTGACGCCTTGTTGCTCGGATAGTTTGGCTAAGCCAAAGTCGGCAATCCATACGTCGTTTTGTTTGTCGATCAGTAAGTTGCCTGGTTTGATGTCACGATGGAGTACGCCCTGTTTGTGAGCGTAATGCAGTCCATCGGCCACCGTTGCCACGACCCTCGCGACCCAGCGAAAGTAATCGGTGCTGTCCGCTTTGGTGACTTGGGCGCCCACTTCAAGGCGTTTATCAACTTCGTTGGCGATTGGCAATTGCCCCAACACGTCGACTTGGCTGAACCCGGATTCCGCCCGTGCCACTTCGGTATCGATCGTTGGAAGTTCTCGTCGGTGTTTTCCGGTGAGTATTCCCAGCCAATCCTTCAGGCTCATTCCATCGATGAGATCCATCACGTAATAGTGGTGCTCGCCCGCTTGGCCAACACCGAAGACGGGGACGATGTTGGTGTGTCTCAGTCGTGCCGCCGCACGAGCTTCTCTTCGAAACCTCGCTAGATGTTTCTCGTCATCAAGCAAGCTACTGGAAAGAACTTTCAGTGCGACCCGACGACCAAGCGATTGATGAATGGCATCGAAGACGATCCCCATACCTCCGCGTCCGATCTCTCGAAGGATTTGGTAATCATCCAACTGGTCAATCGATGGGGAGCTCGCAGCGTTTCCCGTTGGCGAAGAGTCCTGTTTGAGGCCCTCGATTAGAGCAACGGAGTCAAGAAGTTCTTTGAGTTCTGTTGGTGCGTCGGGATACTCCTCCAAAAACTCATCGACAGACTTGGTTTGTCCCTTGCGGATCGCTGATGAGAACTTTTCGGCGATCTGATCGAGTTCGGTCTGGCTGATTTCAGCTGACATGTCCTAAGACAATTCCTTCATGAGCTGGCCGAGTCTTCCCATGGCACGTATGTAGCGTTTACTTGCTGCGGCCGGTTCGATTGAAAGCACTCGGGCCGTTTCGACATTTGAAAGTTCCTCGAAGTGCCGCAGTGCAATGACCTCTCGGTCCGTGGCGTCCATATCGTTCAACGTCGCTTCCAGCTTTTCAATTCTTTCAGCCCTGGCCAGCACTTCGCTGACGGCAGTCATTTTGCCGGCTAGCTGGGCGGCGATTGCCATGGATGTGTGAGGTGATGGACCCTGTTGAATCGTGACCTCTTTGCGTACATCTCGCATGTCGGTCTGAAGATGTTGCCGATAGAGATTGACAAGTTGCTGTCCCACCAAGAGACGCAGCCACAGGAAGGCGGGCATCTCATCCTGATCCGAGAAATGGTCGAGACGCTTGGCTGCTGAGATGAATGTTTCCTGTAGCACGTCCGAGTCGGATACGCGTCCGGCTAAGCGATGATCCAAACGGAACTGAACGATACGACGAAGGCGTTCGCGATAATGTGAAAAGACCGAGGCAAGTGCTTCCTTGTTGCCTGCTCTCATGCCGTCGATCAAGTCATTGTCAATCTCAACAGCTTCGGTCATGGGGCCGGTGCGTCTCGGGAAAAGAAAAGAAGGAACTAGACGAGTCGCTTGGGCTGACTCATGTCCCTGTCCACGCGGTCGCTCGTTCTAACCCTAATATTAGCAACAAGTTCTGGAACGAGGCCAGTGTTTGAGCTCTCACTTCATAGACGGTCTGTCAAAACCGGAATTCAGGGAGTTTTTCAGAATTTCGCGGTCTCCAAATCGTGGAGCCCGCGTTTAAGTACCTGTGCCCTAGATTTTAGTACTGGGGAACTCCACCCTTCGGAATGGTGGAAGATTAACCCGCTGCGTAGGCGAGGGTCGGAGTACCGGTTCCTTAATGACGTTATGGGTTGTGGCTCGCTCTCCTCGTCTTTGAATTGGAAAATAGAAATGAAAAGAAACGCTTCAATCTGTGCCGTTGCCGCCCTCACCATCCTCACGGCCAACCTGGACGCGGCTCCACCCGAAGGAAAACGAGGCGAGGGACGTTCCGCTGGTCAGGAGCGAGGAAGTCGCTTCGGGGCCCAACGAGGTAATCGCGGTGGCGGAGATCAAACACAGCTCGTTGCTAGGATGTTGCAAGAGTTTGATACCGACGGTGATCAGAAGCTCGATGTCAATGAATTAACCGCCTTGATGACCTCCATGCGGGAGCGACGTATGGGGCAGGGAGGTTCTGGAGGACAACGCGGACCAGGTGGAGCGATGGGCCAAGGGCAGCGTCGAGGTCCTGGTGAAGGAGGACAGCGTGGCCAAAGAGGACGACAGGGTCGAGGAGCTGAAGGCGACCAGACCGCCGGTGGCAAAAAGCCCAGGCGTCCAGAAGCTGAGTAATAGGGACCCGTCTTGGCCGGCTTAAGAAACGGTTCGAAAGCTTGCTTTATCCTCCCCGGCCGCTACCGCGTCCGACCCTCCCGCAAGTGGGAGGGTGTTTTCAAACAGTCTCTAAGATCTGTTAGAATACTTGTCAGCGGACGGGGCGCCACGCGTTTCCTGTCGAAACCGGTCGCTCACGTTTTTCGGATGGGTTCTAAGTCGACACTCTCTACTTTTCATTCTTTTCCACCCCAAGTCTGAAAATGATTCTCTATCGAAGCGTTCTGATTTTGGTATGCGTGAGCATGCTTCGAGTGACTTCACTCGCCGATGAGATCACGCCCGAGCAACTGAAGTTTTTCGAGGCAAAGATTCGTCCGGTTTTGATTCGCGAGTGTTATGGGTGTCACAGCAACCAATCAGGTAACGCGAGGGGAGGACTTCGACTTGATACGCAAGCTCTAACACTCATTGGTGGTAGTAGCGGGCCTGCGGTGATCCCCGGCGAACCGGATGAGAGCTTCCTACTGACGGCAATGCGGCATGACGACTTCATCATGCCTCCCAAACGGAAGTTGTCTGATAATATCATTGAAGACTTTACAACTTGGATTGAGATGGGTGCTCCCGATCCAAGGGTGGAAAAGGTCGCTGAGATTCAAGGGACCGTATCTGAAGAGGATATCGAGGACGCGAGAAAATCTTTTTGGGCGTATCAGAAGCCTGTGCCGTATGACCCGCCAAATGTTGAGAACAAAGACTGGGCTCGAACGGATGTCGATTCCTTCGTACTTGAAAAGCTAGAGCGTTCTTCAATCACACCCGCCGAAGATGCCGAGCCCTATAAGGTTCTCAGGCGGATCTGCTTCGATTTAGTCGGATTGCCACCCAACGCAGAGCAAATCGACTACTTCGATAAACGATGGAAACAGGATCCCGATGCCGCCATTGAGTTGGTGGTAGATCGTTTGCTTGAAAGCGAGCAATTTGGTGAGCGTTGGGGACGCCATTGGCTCGACGTGGTTCGTTATGCCGAGTCGACCGGGCGAGAGGTCAACATGACGTATCCGCATGCATGGCGGTACCGAGATTATGTCATCGACTCATTTAACCAGGACAAGCCGTTCAACGAGTTTGTTCAAGAACATATTGCTGGCGACTTGATGCCGACCGATTCAGATGAGGATTGGGCTGAGAATCTGGTGGCAACAACATTCCTTGCGATGGGTTCAAAGAATGTAAACGAACAGAATCGAGTCCAATTCAATGCGGATGTCCTCGATGAGCAAATTGATGCAACCACTCGTGTTTTCATGGGCATGTCAGTCGCCTGCGCACGCTGTCACGATCACAAGTTTGATGCAATTCCACAATCCGACTATTACGCGATGGCTGGGCTATTCAACAATATGGAAACGTATTGGGGAGTCCCGCCATCTGAGTATGGCCGGTTTACAAGCGCCCAAACCAAACGCAGTAGCAGCTTGATCCTGTTGCCAATTGATGACCCGAACCCTTTCGATAAGAGCTATACGAAGAAAGAGCTGGCGGACCTGAAGCAAGAACTGGTCGACATCCAGAAAGGTTCTGCCGAGTCTCGTCGCAGCGAGTTTGCCAGTGGTGACCAGCAAGCGGCACTTCGCAATCGATTGCGATCTCAAAATCAATTGATGGATATCTCTGGCAAGATCGCCGTGGTCGACGACGACGG
>JBCCKZ010000343.1:0-6174 GCA_039027135.1 Planctomycetota bacterium | reverse complement strand
GGAACGCAAACTTGGTAGGATTCCTCGACCTCTTCGGTCTTGGGAACTTGAACCGTATACGTCTCTTCCTCGGTGTAAGGGACAGCAACTTGGACCGTGTAGGTCTCCGTCTTCGTCTGAGTTTGAGGAACGTTGACCGTATAGGTTTGCTCACGGCTTTCGACGCGTGCAACCTTTTTGGTCACGGTCTTCATGCGAGTCTGCGTTTGCTGTTGGTAGGTCGTCGTTGGGACCATACGCGTTTCGGTTACGTATTGCGAACGCATCACCGTACGAGTTTCGTAGGTGGGGCCGCAGGCGGAACCGGTTGCAACCGCTTCGCCAACTACAGCTGCTCCGCCGCAACCAGCGTCGCCACCGCAATCGGTGACAGCAGCTTCTTGCGAACATCCAGTGCCAGCGGCGCAATCGCCGCAGTCACCGCAGTCTGCCTGGACTGACACAGCGAAAACCGCCGCTATGCACAGCCCAAAGAGGGTTCTTAACATTTGCTCTCTCGAGAAAAGGGAACTGTAAATAAGTGCCGCAACCGCTGTCTCCCACGGTGTTTGACGTCATGTTTGTCGCGGTCACGAGGCCCGGATAGGACAGTCCGGGTCGGACAGTTTCATGCTCGTTTAGGCCCAAGTCAACAAGCCGGTTAGGCAAGATAGGTCAAAAAGAGCGATTTTTCGGGCTCGCCCGTGCACGGGGCCGTTATCGTTCGATTTCGCCTTTTGGGTGGTGTTCAGATTTAGCGTTGCGGGCGTGGCGAAGCTATCGCATGGACCGTGCATCATTCGCGGGGGCGGCAAATCGACGCACTAGTTGGGATCAGGGCGTCCTTGCTGCCCGGAAGAGCATCCAACGGCGACCTTATTGCGATAGCAAACGGTTGCATCTGGCAAAGTTTGTCATCGAAGCTCTATGATTCGCGGTCTAAAGTAGTGTAGAGAGAATGACCTATCCTGGCGGCATCTTGGACCGATTGGCCCACCGATCACCGAGAATGATGGATTCCAACGAAGTCGAAACTGAGCCTGATGCACAAAGCGGCATCGGATACGACAGCGAGGGGCTGACAAAGCTTCCCGACGATAGGTCTCCACCGCCGCCGCATCACGGCGAAGTCTCGCGAACGGCACGCGTGATCTGTGTTGGGGATCCATTGACGCTCCCAGGTGACTTCCAAGAGAACGAGGTCATTGTTGCTGACACCTCACGGAGTGTTGTTGATCAACTGAGCGAGGAGCTCGTTTCAGGTGTTTGGGTTGCCCGTGATCAACTTCCCGAGCTTGCTGACCTCCGCGGACTAACGCAGAGTGGCGTTATGCTCCGGGACATGCCCGATGGCGTTGCATTGCTCGATGGCGAAAGCCGTGTGCTTTGGGCCAATCGCCGACTCAGTCATTGGTGTGGCGGTCCCATTGAAGCCGGCACCAATTTTTACGACGCACTTGGTAAGCCAGAGATCATGGGACCTGACTTTTGTCCCTTTCACACGGCGATGGCAACAGGCGAGGAAAGTAGCAGTACCCTCCAGACAAGTGACAATCGCTACTTCCAGGTTCATGCGGCGACGCTATTGCAGCCCGGCTACGAACGTCAATTGATCGCGTCGGTTTCTGATGTGACTGATGAAATCGTTCAGCAGCAAAAGCTCGCGGCGATTCACCAAGCCGGGCGAGATCTTGCTGATTTGCGACCGGATGAAATCCATGCGATGCAAGTTGATGATCGGATTTCATTGCTGAAAGACAATATTCGTCACTACCTTCGAGACCTGCTCAATTTCGAAGTGATCGAAATTCGATTGCTTGACCAGGCGACCGGTAATTTGATGCCTCTGCTGAGTGTGGGGATCGACGACGAAGCATCAGATAGAAAGCTATACGCCCACCCGCAAGGCAATGGCGTAACCGGACATGTGGCTTCATCCGGTAAAAGTTATGTCTGCCAAGATGTCGAGAACGATCCCCTGTTCTTGCCCGGTGTGGCTGACGCTAGGAGCAGTATCACCGCGCCGCTTTCGCTCCATGATGTGATCATGGGTACGATCAACGTGGAGAGTCCTGAGCCAAATGCGTTTAGCGAAAGTGATCTTCAGTTCCTTGAGATCTTCGCCCGCGATGTGGCATTCGCGATCAATACACTTGATCTCCTGAGAGCCCAGCAAGCGGATGCAACGATTCAAAGTTGCGATGCCATTCATTCGGCGGTCGCTTTGCCCGTCGATGCAATCCTGAACGACGCTGTATCGGTCATGGAAGATGAGATGGATCCCAGCAGTGAGATTGCAAAGAGGCTGACTCGAATACTTCGTAACGCTCGGGATATCAAACAGAGCATCACCGAAATTGGGCGAAAGATGACTCCGATCGACGCTAGTCCCGTGGGCGGCACGTCGGCGCATCAGCAATTGCTCTTGGGACGCCGAGTACTCGTCGTCGACGAAGATGAGAAGGTTCGTGAGGCCGCCCACAAATTGCTCGAGCAATTTGGTTGCGTCGTCGAAACCGCGCACGATGGAGACGAAGCCGTCAAGATGGTTCGTCGGAGTGGAGGCGATGACAGTTACGACGTGATCATCTCAGACATACGATTGCCCGATTACAGCGGCTATCAATTGATGCTGCGGCTTGAAAAGCTAATGGGACGCGTACCCATGGTGCTGATGACGGCTTTTGGCTACGACCCCGGGCACTCCATCGTCAAGGCTCGCCAAAACGGGCTGCCACCGGGCTGTGTTTTGTTCAAGCCGTTCCGTTTGGATCAACTGCTTGAGAAGATTGAAACGGCCCTGAGGGCCTCTCAGCAGGCGGCCGGTGCCGAGTCCGCCTGAGTCCGCGTGGCTCGGACGGCATAATAGGCACCGAAAATGATGCCAGAGTAGGCGAGGTCACCGGCAAGGGTGTAACCATAAAATGGAATCGCCGCCGTAAAGCATGCCAGCAGGCCCGCTCCCGTCGTTGGATACCATCCGTATGCCCAGACCGCCAAGTTGCTGAATACAAAAAACGTGGTCGAAGCAAGTAAGGTGGCAAGTGTCACACGGCTTAAGACCCGCGTTGCAGATCCCTGGTGCCAGCTGGAACCAAGCCATCGCCCAATCAGCACTGACAACGTCATCGAAGCGTAAACACCAAGCATGATCATCGGGTTGTAGAACGTCACGCCGGAAACACCCGCGAAGTGCCCCACGATATCACTCAGAAGCATCGCTAGGGCCGGAATAGCGTAAGACCATTTCTTTTCGATCATCGCGCCGGCGAACAGACCGACCGCCGCGACACAAACGACGTTAGGCGGGTGAGGCAGTAGGCGGCTGAGAGAACAGACCACGACGAGGGCGAGGAAATATCGCATGCAATTGAATGACAAAGAGTCAGTTTTCTAAAACGTTATCGTAGCAATCCAGCCACAGTCTAGGAACCCTTTCGATGCACCAATGGTGCCAGGGTGACGAATGTCAGCAAGTCTTTCAGCGAGGCATTAGATGTCCCAGCTCGCCTCATAGGGATCGTAGGCGTTCCCAGATGCTGGAGTCTTGGATCCATGGACAGGGCGGCTTAGCGAGCGGTTTTTTTGCCTGACATGTGCCAAGCCTCGGTTTGCCGATTTTCTGTCTTGGCTAG
The DNA here is from genome assembly GCA_039027135.1 of Planctomycetota bacterium. GTDB lineage: Bacteria > Planctomycetota > Planctomycetia > Pirellulales > Pirellulaceae > Rubripirellula. The sequence continues at coordinate 2,560 of JBCCKZ010000343.1, read as the reverse complement.
TCAACCAAACACAGGTTCAACGGGGGAGTCCCATGGCTTCGAACTCACCATTCGAAATTAAGGAAAGATCAGCATTCCAGAGGCTACCGCAGCTGATTCGGCGAGAATGGCTCGACGGTCCCATGGGGGGCGTTCGATGTAGGCTGGCGTGCAAGAGCCTGCTCTCAGGTAGCCCAAGGTGTATTGGCATTCGCAAGGTGGCTCGATCGTGGCTTTGTACGGCAACATAGGAATGGTGGTGAAAAATCGGGCTCCTGAAACGACAGGTTGCAAATAGCCCCAGCGTGTTTGGCCATGCCTCTCAACCATTCGATCTTCAAAGTAGCGTGGATTTGAGAATGTGTTGGGAGCTGCCCAGTACATCGTCGACCACGCCCAACTCGAGTCGATGGGGCGTTGCATGCCTGACTGAGGAAGCGGTAACGAAGCGAACGTGTCACTCGACTTGAATCCTTTGGGGACACTTCCGTTTCCAATGTCATCGGTTGCGATTGATGGTGGTGCGAGGCTTGGCAATGCAAAACGACCATCCACCAGGCGAGGAATAGGGCGATCAGAGGTGCTCTCGTCATCGTCGACGAGTGTCTTTCCTTCGCTTTCTTGGTCCGAGCTTTCGCTCTCCCTGTCGACGGCGTTTTCCGCTCGCGCGGCCTCGCGATCCAGCTGCTCGAGTTGTTTCATCAGCTCCTCCAGACGAGTGGTCGCTTGTGACTTCTCTGGTTCGACGATTTCACTGGGTGCGTCTTCACCAGTCGTCTCTTGGCCAGAACACGGATGGCTTGTTACCGGAGAGGCGACCAATAACAGAGCCACTAGAGCAGGCCAAAGTTCTTGGAGCTTCGAAGGAACGCTACAAACGCTAATGGACATGGCGACTTGATCGAAATGAGGACTCAATTGCATCGGACGACAACGCTCTAGAGTCGATCGACATCTCTCATTGCCTGCAATCATTCAGATCGCTCAACGTTGAACATGCAGAATGTCCGCGCGAATCGTTGCGACCGGAACACTCTGAACTTGCAAGAAAGGTTCAATGAATCGAGTTTTACCTTCACCCGCGTTGCCAAGACTGGCGTCCCAAAAGCGACCTAGGTTTGAGCGTTGTTTTGTTCTCAAGAATATTAAAGATTAGGTCTATGTTCGGATCCAAATCATCGGGTTATGAGCCCCCCCCACCGATGTCGTTATTGGCCAAGTTGTTTTGGGCGATGATCTTCTTTTCACCGGCAGTCTATCTCGCTTCGCATGGCGAGTATCTCATCGCGGCAGCGGTTGCGGCGGGTGGGTTGTCTGCTTTCGTCGGCTTTCGTTTGGGGCTCACGACGCTACTTTGGTGGTGCGTGGCGGGAGTGCTCTGCTACGTTTACGGAATGCAAGGTGCCACTGCGTTGGAGCCTCATGCTGAGAAATATCTCGGTCTAACGGGAATCGTGGGTCGGGTTGCATCGATTTCGGTCGTGTTCGTGCTCTTTCATCTTCTAACACTCTTGATCGGTGGCCGAATGACTCGGGCCTTCTTGTTTTGGAGACCTCGTCTTGAAAGAGGAAACCAAGTCAGCGGATTCGTGGCTGGATTCCTGCAGGGAGCGTGCACGGTTTTGTTGGTCGCAGCGGGAGTATCCGCGATCGCTCCGGGCATCGAGAATCAACTGGAACAGTCTGGCGTCGAAGTAGCTGATGCCGCCGCGCAGCAACAAGTTCTGCTAGCCGTCGCTGACGCAACGGAGACCAGCGCGGCCGCACCCTACTTGGAAGAGTTTGACTTGTTTGAGTCTTGGGCCCTTCCCGAGAAGATGGAAACTTTTCAGAGAGTCACAAAGACACTCCAAGATCCGGTAGCGGTCCAGCAGGCAATGCGTCATCCAGCGATTGTTGAACTTCGCCAGGACGAGTCGGTCCAGCAAGCGATGCAAGAGTTGCGTGAAGATCCGGAGATGGCACCGTGGCTTAGTGGAGATACTTCCGCAGGCAAAGCCGCTTTGATGCGAGCTCTCGAGCACCCCGCAATCTTGAGACTCATCGATACACCTGAGTTCCGCACTCGAGCGGCCGCCGCCATCGGAGCAATCCAGTAGGTCGCTGAAGGACCTACCGGACGCGAAGCGTCAGCAAATGAAGAAGCGAACGACGCTTAGGATTTGCCGACGGGTGTTCAAGGCATTGGCTGCGTGGTCTTCCCCGTTGGCAGGCAGGCCTCAACGAGGTTTCCCTAGCGACGCTCGGGAAGATTACCTAGCCGATGCGATGCCGTCCGCACTTTTGAATCGATGCGGGATTGTTTCGGAGTCACCTCAGCGACGTTGCTTTCTGTCATTTGACGGAGCTCAGCCATTCGTGCGGGGCTTGGCTCCGATGATCTGGCAAGTTCGCCAACGCGTCTCTTGTTTCTCACCGCGACCTGACGAGCCATCGTGTTGATTCGATTCGAGTCGGCGATGTTATGAGTGGGGGCTTGGCTTTTCATCGCCTTGGCAACCGCATTCTGGTGCTCCTTGAAGTTCGGAGACATCCTCTTGACCGAAAGCTCGGTTTCGCCTGAATGGCTTCCGGGGCCTGG
>JBCCKZ010000342.1:0-6179 GCA_039027135.1 Planctomycetota bacterium | reverse complement strand
GGGGGAGGCGTACGACGCCTCGGGTACCATGAAGGAAATCACCGCGGTCGAGAATTGAATCTGTGCCTAGATTGCAGATCGAAATAAGCCGCCGAGCGTTTCGATCGATATCCTATCAATCAATTCTGAGACCTGAGGCCTCGTTCCGCTCCCCCATGCGGCTGAATAAACCCGCGAACCTATCGCTTCCGCACGCGGCGGTAGTGCGATGAAATAGCAAGCAGGCTCGCCAGCCAGAGCAATCCGAAAAGCAGCGACTCCGCCCACGACGGCATCAGCGGCATCACTAACGAACTGGCTAGCATCGCGATGCCAAAAACCGCGGACACCCCCCAAACGTGCCCCGACATCGCGATGAATCCAAGCCCGCTGAGTACGGTCGTTAGCGGAAACAGCCAATCGGCCTCCAGCCCTCCGCCGAAGATTAGAAGATTGACTGTCCCTTGCGCCGCTAAATATCCGAGCCAGATCGAATAGACCGGGCGTTCGGCTACCGTTCGGGGAAGCCAACGCCATGAACGCCAATAGCCAATTCCGATCGCCAGAGCACCGAGCATTAATAGACGCGGGCCGAAAAAGAAGACAGGTGAATCGAATCCAAGATACCCTGCTATCGCGATCATCAAATGTGCCACGAAGATGATGATGCCAAACGCGGCCACCGCGCGAGGCCAATACTGGAAAGCCTGTCCATACTGGTCCCGCCGCAATTCACCGAGCACTGTGGCCAAGAGATTCTGTTGCTCGGCCCAAGTCCGCTCACCCCGCTGATACTTACGAAGGTCTTCGGCAAGGTCCGCCGCGCTTGCGTATCTTTGATTAGGGTCGCTTGCCAAGCAACGAGAAACGATTCGCTCGACGACTGTCGGTACGTCGCGACGCCATGCAGTCAGCGGCAAAGGATGATCCTGCACGACACTTCTAAGAACCTCAACGACGCTTTCGCCATCATGAGGTGGCTTGCCGCTAAGCATCGCGTAGAGCAATCCACCAAGGCCGTAGACATCAGACCGCGGCTCAACGTTGCCGCCTCGGATCGCCTGCTCAGGACTCATGTAGTGGGGCGTTCCCAAAATCTGGCCGGTTCGTGTCAACCTCGGTGAATCTTCCCAATCGACCCTCGCCAAGCCAAAGTCAGTAACCATCGGTCTCTGATCATCTTCCAGCAGAACGTTCTCTGGCTTGAGATCACGATGAAGCACGCCTTTGCCATGTGCATGATCAATGGCATCAGCCATTTGGATGGCCCATTCAATAGCCGAATGAATGGCAATCGGACCACGACGACCGAGATAGTCCTGTAATGTGCAACCGTCGACCAACGGCATGACCAAATAGTCGGCTTGAACGTCGTTACCGTAATCTACGATCGGCACGAGCCCTGGATGCTTCAGCGCCGAAGCCGCTTTGGCCTCGGCTGCAAAGCGACGGCGGGCTTCCTCATCGGCAATCGCCCCACCACGAACAATCTTGATAGCCAGCGGATGCAACAGCCTTGGATGCTCGGTGCGATAAACCGTTCCCATGCCTCCGCAAGCGATTCGGTCGATCAACCGATACTCACCGATCGTCTTACCGATCAGCGGGTCTTCATTGTCGCCTCCATCAATTCCAAATGGCCCCTTTTCAATGTCATCAGGAACGGGCGTTGCCATCCAATCCTGATTGCGAAAGAACTCACGGAGTTCTTCAACGTGTTCTGGATATCGCGAAAACCACACCGCCGGATCAAGATCCGAACTGCCTTCCTCTTGTGCCAAGAAGATCTCGGCGAGAATCTCATCGAGATCTTTTTGTGGCATGCGTTACGTTCACCGTTGGATTGGAAATTGAGCCAATGAAAGAAACGCCTAAGCATACTCTTCTTCTGAGCAATCAGGTTCGCCTCAATGATGTTCACGAGGTGAGTCGTGACCCGAATGCGAGCTGAGCGAGCGAAAGGGCCGGGCAAAGACGAGTTCTGCAAATAGACGCTACACTGTCAGGGTGAGCTAGCCGCGGGCAGGTCACCGCCACGAGTTCGTTCGTCGAGAACCGATCTGAATGTATCTACGAGAAAACCCCGTTCTACAACGCGAACTGCTGGTCAACCTAAGGACTTATCAGTCCTTCATCCTACTGGCTGCCTACCAGGTTGTCCTTGCGGTGGTTGTCCTGGCGGCTTGGCCGAGCGTGGAACGTCTGGATCTATCGGCAACGCCAGTGTCCGCAAAGCGATTGACCAACCTTTTCTTTCTGGGTCAGTATTTGATCGCATCACTGATCGCGCCTTCCTTCGCCGCCGGGACCATCACTGGTGAAAAAGAACGCCTGACTTACGAAATGCTGTTGGCGAGCCCGCTTCGTCCCGGCTCGATCATCCTCGGCAAGCTTATCGCATCACTCAGTCACCTTGGCGTCCTCGTGATTGGATCACTTCCAATCATCGTGCTGTGCTTGCCCCTTGGAGGGATCAGCGTTTATGAAGTGGTCGCCGCGTATGTCGGATTGATCGTCTCGGTAATCCTGTTTGGTCAAATTAGTCTTTTTTGCAGCAGCTATTTTTCACGTACCAGCAATAGCCTGGTGGTTAGCTATCTGGCAATCCTACCGCTTGTTCTCGGTGCCATCACACTTTGGCGATTCTTAGAATCGGATGGCCAGCTGCGTTTACAAATTGTGCTCTTCATCGTGCCCGCGTTTGCGATTGGGGCAGCGATTTTGATGGGTGCTTGGGCGGCAGGAAGAATGCTGTATCCACCCGACGTCGGCAGCGAAGGAAAGGAAGTCGTCGACCTGGAAACGGAAGCTCAGAACGCGATTGGCTTGGTGATTCAACCTGACCAGTTCCCCGATCGTTTATTCGCCCCGCCCACGCGAACCGATTTGATGGCCGACGGAACGAATCCGGTCTACGACAAAGAACTTCGTAGCGAGATCTTTAGCCAGGGCACGCTGATGCTGCGTCTGGTGATCCAGATCAGCATGCTGCTTGCAATCCCTCTGATGGGTATCTTGCTGTTCGCAATGCCACACTTGGCGGCTTGGTTTGGCGTCTTTGTGATTGTGTTCAATCTGCTAGTGGGCCCGGTGTTTTTGGCGGGGACGGTAACCGGCGAACGTGAGCGGCAAACGCTCGATTTGCTTCTGACTACCCAGCTCACTCCGAAACAAATCCTCTCAGGGAAGTTCATCGTTGGCTTTCGCATCGCGATGGTGCTGACGTCGTTCTTGCTTTGGCCGCTGTTGCTTGGCACGGCTCTGAACATGGGCTTCTACAGCAACTTGCTTTCGGTGGCGGCGTACTTCGCGATTATTCTGTCGACTGGTTTGGTGAACGCATTGATCGCCCAGACGTGTTCAATGCTCTTCAATCGAACTTCAGTTGCCTTGCTTGGCACCTACGTGGTTTTGTTGTTCATTTATGTCGTGCCGCCATCGCTCGTTGGCATATTCAATCTCACTCGTACACGAGCCCCCTGGGTCAACTCATTGGTTGAGCCCACTCAAGTCACGAGTCCTTTTTCGGCTTTGTTTGCTGTGCCTTTAGATGCTGAACTTTCACCTAGGCTTGATGGAACGCCTGCGAATCCTGGTGACTGGTCAATCGTGATTGGTTACTTCGCGGCATCGGCTGTCATCTGTGCTATCTGTTTATCCATCATGGCCTACCGCGGTCGCCGTTTCGCCGACGGAGTCGGTGGTTAGGTTCGTCCCCTGAGCCGAAGGAGGAGGCGAACGACTCCTCGGGTACAAGCCAGCATTAACGTTCGCTTCTGGCATGCACGCTGCATTGTCTCACAGCACAGCTAGGTTTCCCTTGTTTGAAAACGCAAGTCCTGAAAGATCATTCCTAAAACACAGCAGCTTGCAAAGCAGGTTAGATATCGCCACAGAGCTGAGTCAAAGAACAGAGGAATAGTCGGAGAAAGTAATGCCAAATCACTATTTCCCAGATAACCATGAACTAAACGCCAAGCACTTCCTTGAAAGATGGCAAGTAAAATACAAGCTGCCCAAGATCGCCGCCATATTCGAAATGTTGCTGCAAGCAAGAAGCAACCAGCAAATACGCCTATCACTTACAGCAACGTTGCTTGCGTGGGCGCAAAGGAATTAGTCAGCTGTCCCGGGTAGGTGCTTGTCACGATGTACGCGATCGAAAAAAGAATGACAAAAGCGAAATAGAGTCCTGAATACGCCAGCAGCTTGAAGAATTTAATCAAACTCATAGGACTCATTCTATGTCGCCGGACGTCCAGTGAGGCGAACGACTCCTTGGGTAGTTAGGCACGCTCGATTTCGGAGAAATCGGCGACATTGGCGTCCAGATCTCCGGGATGGTGCGTCGGCGTCGATACCCACGCATGACGCCCAAGAAATGCCATATGAGAACTGACAAATAATAAATGACAAATGGCTTTGCATTCAGATCGCGATAACCTGGTCGAATACGAAATCTGCTGCACTCGGCTTTGACCTACCCGAGGCGTCGCTGCGCTCCCCCATACGGCCCATTCGTGTCGCTTAATGGGCTTCCAACCAGTTCTCCCCGTAACCCATCTCCACTTCGATCGGCACTCGTAACGACAGGGTGTCTTTCATTGCTGATTCGATCACAGGCATGACGTCGTCTTTCTCATCCCTGCGCATGTCAAACAGGATTTCGTCATGCACGGTGAGGATCATCTTGGTTCCAAAATCACGTTTCTTCAGCTCGCGATCGACCTGAATCATCGCCAGCTTCAGCATGTCCGCCGCAGTTCCCTGAATGGGACTATTGATCGCCAGCCTTTCGGCCGTTGATACAGCGCCGCGATTTCGCGATTGGATATCGCGGAGATATCGGCGACGCCCTGTCATCGTCGTGACGTATCCGTCCTTCTTCGCCGTTTCGATCATGCGATCCATGTAACCACGCACGCCGGGATACTTTTCGAAGTAATTGTTGATCAGCTCGGAAGCCTCACCACGCGGAATATTCAGCCGCTGCTGAAGGCCGAATGCGGAAATTCCATAAATGATTCCAAAGTTAACTGTCTTAGCTTTCGATCGCATTTCGCGGGTGACCTCATCAGGCTCAACTTTGTAAACCTTTGATGCCGTCACCGTGTGAATGTCCTCATTGTCGACAAAAGCTTGCATCATCGCCGGATCGTCGCTGAGCTCGGCCATCAATCGCAACTCGATCTGCGAATAGTCGGCACTTAGCAGCCAATGATCTTCATCTCTCGCGACGAAGGCGGCTCGAATCTCCCGTCCGCGCTCCTTACGAATGGGAATGGTTTGCAGATTGGGATTGTTTGACTGCATCCGCCCTGTCGCCGTCCAAGTCTGTCCGTAATGGGTATGGACCCGATCGGTCGCCTCATTTACCGCGGAGGGCAACTGATCAACATAGGTGCTCTTTAGCTTGCGAGCGTTGCGATACTCAAGAACCAGCGGAATGATCTCGTGGCGACCAGCTAATCTTTCAAGCTCAGCCTCGCGGGTCGAATACTGGCCTGTCGGTGTTTTCTTCGGATTCTCCTCAACCTCTAATTCTTCATAAAGAACGACACCCAGTTGCTTGGGCGAGTCGATTTTGAATTCGTGTCCGGCAAGCGTGTAAATCTGTGTTTGAAGATCATCAATCTCGTCTTCGAGCTTGGCCGAGTAATCATGAAGAGCCGAAACGTTAAGCCGAACACCCTCAAACTCCATGTCTACAAGCACTGGGGTAAGCGGAAACTCAACGTCGTAGCAGACCCGAGAAACGCCACGCGCATCAATGTCCGGACGAATTTTTTGGGCCAGCTGCAATGTGATATCGGCGTCTTCACAGGCGTACCTCGCAACCTGCTCAACGGGGACCTCGCTCATGCACTTCTGATCATCGCCCTTAGGACCAATCAATGACTCCGTGCTGATCGGCTTGTAGTTGAGATAGAGCGATGCCAGATAATCCAAACCATGCCGCATCTCGGGCTCCTTCATTGAATGCGCCAGCATTGTGTCGAAGGTTGGCCCGGAAACTCGGTGCCCCTGCCATTTCAGAAGCGTAAGATCGTACTTCAGATTGTGGCCGATCTTGGTGATGTTGTCGGCTGACCAGAAAGGCTCGAACTCCGCGATTACCGCTTGCGCTTTATCGGGTTCTTCCGGAACAACGACGTAATGACCCCTGCGAGCTTCGAATGAAAACGCGAGGCCGATAGGCC
>JBCCKZ010000341.1:0-6190 GCA_039027135.1 Planctomycetota bacterium | reverse complement strand
TTCGGCGGTGTCCGTTCAACTGCCAGGGGTGACCGACACCGATTCGACCGTAGCAGAGGACAACAAGAACGATGAAAAAGGCGAGAGTGCAGCCCCAGCAATCACCGTTGCAATAACGCCATGGAAGGACATCCAGGCCAAGCTTTCTGGTGATCAGGTGGTCGTGTTGGATCTTTGGTCTTTGTCGTGCATGCCCTGCATCGAGGAGTTTCCTGGTCTCGTGGCTCTCGCGAAAAAATATCCGGGCCGGGTTGAATGCATCGCCACAAATCTGGATTACGACGGCCGGAAGAAACGTCCGCCCGAGACTTATCTCGAAAGAGTTGAGGTGTTTCTTGAAAGTGTTGGGGCATCAAGCGTTAAGTCATACATCTCTTCCACGCCGAATGAAGACGTCTTGCAGGCGATTGATGCGATTTCGTTGCCAACTGTGATCGTTTATGACCCTGCCAGTGGCGAGCTGCAGAGTTTTGGTGACACGGGCACTGAGGGCGGTTTTAGCTACGCCGAAGACATCGAACCGTTGGTCGAGAAACTGCTAGGCGAGGAATCTTAGTCTCTATTCGGGGCGGCCCCCGAAGATGCCGCCGGGCTTCCGTATGGACTCTGGTTTTCCGCCGTCTATTCGATCCTGATTTGAAATCTTAGACTTCCGACTTGAATTCGCGCAGAAAACAGCGTCGCAAGGTATCTGTTCTAGGGAAACCACACCATTCCTCGCTCAGGTCTAAAAAATGTCGTCCGTCATCGCGAGCCCCAGTTTGTTGAAATCTCAACAAGTTATCTTTAACGTTCCCAACACGCTAACCGCGATTCGATTTGCGTTAGCGATCGGTGTGGTCATCTGCATCCCATTGGGTTGGTACGGATGGGCGGTTTCTCTATTTGCTGTTGCTGCATCCACTGATTGGATGGATGGCTATTGGGCTCGCAAGTATGGCCAGGTGACCAAACTCGGTCGTATTTTCGACCCGTTTGTCGACAAGATCATCATTTGCGGGACGTTTATTGCTCTGGCGGAAGTCTCTGACTCTGGTGTTGCGGCGTGGATGGCGACGGTCGTCACCGCGAGAGAGCTATTGGTGACGTCTTTGCGTGGGATGATTGAGGGCGCGGGCGGTGATTTCTCGGCCAATCAGTTGGGTAAATGGAAGATGGTACTGCAGTGCACTGCAGCCATCGCGATTCTCTTGCATTTGATTTACCCGGCCGTCCTTTGGATTGAGTGGACGGGAGTTGTTTCGCTCTGGGGAGCCATCGCGCTGACGCTCTATTCCGGCTACGTTTACGTGCGAGCTGCTGCATCGATGAATCTGGATATTTAGGCCGAGTGATACAAGAGTCCTTTCAGCGATACCTCGAGGCTTTTGCGGATCAAAGCACAGCAATACAGACGCTCGAAATAGCTATTCTTGTGCCTGGCATCGTGCTGTTCCTGTTTTGGGGCTGGCAATTCTCTAAAGATCGGTTCGATCCCGCAGCCACGGCGGATCGCTGGATGGGGCGACCGTCACGTGCGATTCCTATTGGAACGGTTGGTGACGCGCTGTTCATGTTCGCGGTGACTTATGTGATTCGGATGGTGCTGGTGCGATTAGCCTTTGGGTTGGGCTATATCGAAATTCCTCCTTCTGGTGAGGAGCCGTCTGAAGCCCAGATGGTCAGCAACCAGATCCCGTTGTTCTTCGCGGTTGTGTTCACCATGATCGCTTCAGTCGTAGGCGTCATTGGCTTGATGGCTGCGAGGATGCAATTGAAATTCTTAGCTGTTGCTGGACGTCTTGGATTGAAGATCTCAGGATCTGACGTTGTCCTTGGTTTGAAAGCTGCGTTGTTAATTCTTCCTCCGGTGATCTTTGTTTCTGAGCTGCTTGAATTGGTTGTTCCCTATGAGCACCCGGTAATTGATTCATTGGCGAAACTAGAAAGCCCACTGGCGATTGGCTGCGTTTTTCTCACGACAGCCTTTTTGACGCCTATCTACGAAGAGCTCCTGTTTCGTGGTTTGCTACTGGGTGGTCTTGATCGAACCATTCATCTGGCTCGCTTGGGACGCGATCCCGGCAATGTTGATTCGAAGAAGTCGGATCCGGAATTCCGCGGTGAGGCTTTCGCGCCAGTTTGGGTCAGTGCTCTCGCGTTCGCGGCTATGCATTGGGGGCAAGGTGCAGCACCTGTCCCGCTTTTTATTCTCGCGCTCGGATTGGGGTTTCTTGCTCAGCGAACCGGTAGCCTTATTCCATCGATTGTCATTCACGCGACACTCAACCTACTCGCATTGATCATCGTGATGATTCGGTAGGGCGAACGCTAACAAATTGCACCGATGTTTGCGTGATTCGAAGGCGTGACTACCGAGCGAGACATGCATTGAAGCGTCTCCGAGTTGCATTCCATCACGAGAGTGAAGCTTCGAAGCCTCTACTCCTCTTCGGCTTCGAAGGCGTAGATTTTGTAATCGTTTTGGTTCTCAATCGCATCAAGCACTTTGAGAGAACCGTCGGACTGCAGGATCAGCATTTGGCCTGGAGCCGTCATGTCCTCCGCGATCTCCAACTCTTCACCGCCACTGATGTCGACCATGACGCTCTGGGAATCGACGGAGTAGGACGAATCTGTTTTCTTAATCTTTCGATTGATTGGGTCAATCAGATCGACGGATTCGAACTTACCTGAGAGCGGAAGTCCTTCGATGGCGCCATCGATCAAAACGGGAACCTGAGTTCCCAAATTCGCATCCGGATTCTTCACGATGAGCTTTGCTTTGGGGTCATCTTTGAAGAGATCAACCGTTCGACCATTGGCATTTCGCTTGATTGATCGGCCACGCGTGACGTCTCCGGCGAGCATTTCAACGGGACTAGGCAGAGTGGCGGGCGCCGATGGCTGGCTCCATTCACTCCACAATTTGTGATCTCGCTTCTGCTTTTCTTGAGCATCTTCAATTTTGAGCCCGACTCGCGCCGCAACCTCAGGTCCTAGGATGCTGAGCTTTGGCTGCTGTGACTCATCCAATGGGAAGTTCGGGTCAATCACGGCGTATCGCATCCGATAAACGTAGCTTCGTCCCGGACGCGGAGCCCGGTCTTTCAGGAACTTAATCTTGCTGTCATAGAAGTCGTAGAAACGTACTAGCTTGTAGTCGACGGGATTCGACTCAACACCACCCCCAACGAAACCACCGACACTGCTGTCGTACATTTCCATATCCATCATCGGGTCGTAGCCACCCGTTCGACCGCGACTTCGGCCTTGGTTGCCCCCTGCCAACTCAAACTGGTCCTCTTCGAAAGCGGCACCATCGAGATCGAAGATAGGGCCGCCGGTGTCTTCGCTCGCCCTTGCTTCCTTGGCGAGATCCTCGACTGATTTCTCAGGAATCATCGGGTGTGATGCAAATGAGCGAATGTCCTTCAGAAGAACAGGCGGCAGCCACATGGTGAGGTTGGCGTCTCGGTAATCGCCAGGGACAATTTCGGCTGCGAAGCCGCTCCAGAAACGATCAACCAGAATGGTGTAGCTTTTGCGATTCCAGATTGTCAGCCATTCATCCTCCTGAAGATCTTCGGCAGAGCGTCCCGTCACATCGGCGCGTTGCACCTCGAAATCGATGTAATTTGGCGTATCCCGCTGCTCGTCGTAATCGCTTGCATTTGCGAAGGCTAGCTCGTGCGATTCGTAGACCTTTTGGTGGGGTAGGACGGCGGCGCCCGCGATGAACCATCCAAGCCGAGGTTGTGGATAATAGTCGTCCTCCGGTGCCGTTTTAACGCCACGGTCTGAATCCCTGCTTATCTTGCGATTCCCTTCTTTAGGCTCATCATCCTGGCGACCACGACTGGATTCTTGTTCGGCACCCATCATGCTGAACGGATCCATATCCATCCCCCCCATTCCCATACCCATCATGGCGGCACGGTTACGGCGATTGGAACGGCGAGATCTTCTTGGTTGCTCTTCAGCCTGCTTTTCATCAGCCATCGCGAGTTCTTCGATGGGATAGTTCTTCGAACCGTTGTTGTAGGCAAGAGTACAAATCACACCCGTTGTTTGCAGGCTTTCGATCGGAGCCAAAATGGGATCTTGTCGTCGAATGACGGCTTCGATGGATTCGGCCTGCCAGGTTTGTGGCAACGAATAAGAAGTCCAATCTAGTTGTCGATAGAGGTCTGATGTTCGTCCTTCGATATCGATCTTCTCTGTGCGTCCTTCGATCACCGATTCGGAGTGATCATCCTCGATTTGATTCCTGACCTGTTTGGCCATTTGATCCAGCTCATCGGGCTGGTGAATCGCCAAAAAGTTCTCCTTGGAAAACCCAAACCAGAGGAGTGCGAAACCCAAGATCACGATGAGGCCAAAAATGGCTTTTTCAAAGTGTTCGATGCTTCCGGCTTTAATTCGATCGAAATCCATGGCCGACGGTTGGTTGAGAGTGAGGTTGATTGAAACTGAGTTTGCGTCCTAGCGATGTTGCTAGTTAGCGAGTCTTGGTTCAGAGACGGTATTCGCTGCCGCTTGCGCGTCGACAGGCGGTGTTGGAGCTTCTGGAGTATCGGCGGGAGAAGCACCATCGTCTGTCGCGTCTGCCGGCTGATCGCTCGGTCCGGGTAAGACTTCGCCGGTTCCCGTTGCGGATGGAGGCTCAGCTTGAGGCGTTGCGGCCGCTTCGGCGTTTCCGCCTAGGTTGGCGACCGCATCTTCAACGGTGTCCTCATTAATCGATTCGATGTAGAGCTTCTCGGGATCAGCGGGATTGTAGATGTTGATCACACCGTAAATCTCGGCGGAAACATCAAGAGGAAATTCGTCGACGGGACGCTCTCGTTTTTTTTGCTGAGCAGTGGGCCCGGCCGACATCATCGCGTCACGCGAGTCCATCATTTCCATTTCCATTTCCATCATCGCGTCCATGCCCATGCCTCCGTTCATCGATGCGGCACCACCGGATTTGGACTCATCTTTGGGGAGAAGCCTGACCTGTTCAACGTGCACCATGAGCTTGGCCGAGCCGCATGCCGCAATGAGTTCTGGAACGGCCTTCTGGTGCATTTGCAGTACCATCTTGATGGGGACGCGTTTGGCGATCGCGATGGGGATCTGGTTCGCCGCGGGCTGCGGAGTGGTGAGAGCCGCTCGTAGCGACGAACCTTGAATCGACTCGAGGCCAATGTCCACGTAGCGGTTGTCTGCCGGGTCCGGTCCAGCTGCTAGAGTCGAAAGCGTGCGAGTGGTGGATCGCGTTGTGGTACCACCCATTCCTCCCCCCATGCCTCCGCTCATGGCTGCCATCTCGGCGGCTAGCTCAGCTTCCATGCCACCATCCATCATGCCTTCCGGTCCACCGCCGCCGATGCTCCCGAAGGCTCTTGCACTCTCTCCGACCGCAAGGATTTCGCCGGAGGCAAAGTCGACGGAGGAACCTATGTTGAGCGAGGTGATCGAACGTATCTTGGCTTGGTAACGCTGTTTTACATCCCCATTAACATTGGAAACGATCGCCATCAGCTGACGAAGGATCCAAAGGTTTTCCTGGGAGTAGTAAATCTCTAGAGTCGATGGAGTACCGGTCGACTTCCAAGGAAAAAGATCTTTGAGTGTGTTGGACTGGCTTTCCTCGCTCCACTGAACAAGAGGCCCGTCGTCAAACACAGAATTGACATTGTCTTCAACGGTGTTCTCTTGCTCGACCCCAACGGTCCATTCGGTTCCACCAACCAACGCGATCGCTGGCAGCGTTTCTTCGATGTACTTCGGATAGATCTGACGCAGCGCTGATGGGATCCGATCTTTATCTGGTAGTGGATGCGGGAAGTGAGCTTCGATAGGTACTTTGCCTTGATACCGCGAAACAAAATTCTCACCCAACGCTTTGACGGGCCAAACCAAGTAGTCCTGTTGTCTTTGATAGAGCTGCTGCCACGAGCGGAAGACTTCCATCTTTCGCTCGTCGATGAGCGCCTGCATCTTCTTGTGCGAGATTGCATTGGGATGCGTGCTCAGTTCGGAACGCACTCCCGAAACGGTTGAGAAAGAACCATTGATCGAGCTCTTGGCCGATTCGTATTCTTCATCCAGCGTGGTTGTGGTGCTGTACCAGAAAAAACTGCCCACCAGCAGCACAAGGGAGCTGCAAATCCAAAACCAGTGCTTCAAAAGCACGGCTCCGTATTCCTTGACCTGGTCCATC
>JBCCKZ010000340.1:0-6194 GCA_039027135.1 Planctomycetota bacterium | reverse complement strand
CAGGATTCAAATACAGTCTGGCAGCTTGCCCCGGAAAGCCGATGACGAGCACATCATTGGCTTGATCGCCGTTAGCATCGAAAAGGCTGCTGAAAAATTGATCGCTGTAACCCGCAACCGGGAACTCTTTTGGTTCGTCGATCCGAAATGACTCTTTGAAGTCGGGTCCGCGAAACCATAAGGGGCCATTTACGATATCGATGTGGCCATCGCCGTCGATGTCGCCAGCCGAGGCACCTTCGGAATAGAACTTTTTGTGAATGCGATGGGTGTTCCAGCCGTCGGCGTGAAGGTGCGAATAAGCAAAGGCAAATGTGAGTAGAGCGACGGCGAAAAGGAGATTCGGTTCAAGGTGAGCCGTGGGCCGGATGCGGCGCAGCCGCGAAGGCACCGGGCAAAGTCGCTTTGTGAACAGGAACTTAATGATCGAAATGCAGCTTCGGCCCGTCGTTTTAATAAGCCGCAACGCGATAGCGTCCGGTTCCAAACCGTAACCGGGTGCTAGCGCACCGCGGCTGATCATTGATTTCACGGATGTCATTAAATCGACAGGCCGGCTTGGAGTTCTGCGATCGAAGTTCCTACGTGCCTGCCCGGCCCCTTCACTCGCTTCGCTCGTAGGCGGGTCACGGCTCACCTTCAGTCCGCGAATCACGTGCTTGTGCGTTGTAGGATTCCACGCAGGTCCTCGATGGGCTATTGAATAGGGGGTGGACCTCATTTTCAGCTCACTGTTGGTTGAATTGATTGAACGCTTCGTTCCTTTTCATTCTTAGAGTAGCGTAACTCGCCAAGAGTTTCGGCGTTCGACGCCTACGCAGGTCATGATCACCGCAAGCCTTGGCGGCTAGCGCTACACTACACTAGATCCCCGGAATCAAAGTCATACAAAGCACCAGGTCATCAGGGCTCGATTGTCTTTTATCATCCGAGCGTGAAGTCGGGCAGCTTGACGATCTCTCCACCTTTGATGGCCGACTCATGAGCACAGATTCCAACGCACGTCCAATTCGCGCTGGTGACGGCGTTAGGCCATGGATCGCGATCTTCGAGCAATGCGTTGACAAACTCGTTGACCAGGTGTGGATGGGAACCACCATGTCCACCGCCCTGTACGAACGAGAGGTGCTCAGCATCATGGATCTCGGCAGGCAGCGTGAACCGTTGAATCTCTGCGGGCAGTCGATCCGCAAAGTCAGGAACCTCGACTTTTTCAGGTATCTCCGGCTCCGGTTTCTTCGCCGTATGCAGCACATGAGGCTCATTCTCTATCAGAGTCCACTCGAAACTCTTCTTGGTGCCGTACACGTCAAAGCTCTCGCGGTACTGACGAGCGACGTCATACAGGAACCGCCAAATGTGAGCGGTTAGGTCGGAATCCTTGATCTTGATATGTGAGGTCTCAACGGCAAAAGAGTTGCCCGACTTCACCGCGATGTCATCTCGAACAGTCCCTGAACCGAAACAGCTGACGTATTCGGCTAGGCCATCAACTAGGCCGAGACAGGGGCTCACCACGTGGGTGGCGTAGTGCATTGGAATCATTTCTTCCCAATAGCTTGGCCAGCCATCCATATCTTGAGGATGCTAAGCGGCAAGATGCTGGATCTTCCCAAGTTCGCCTTTGTCATACATCTCCTTGATGAACAAAAACTCGCGGCTGTAAACCACCGTTTCGGCCATCATGTACTTCAGGCCGGTCTCGCGAACCTTCTCTACAATCTGGCGGCATTCATCGATCGTCGTCGCCATTGGAACCGTGCACATGACGTGTTTGCCGGCATCCAGGGCTTTGAGCGACATCCAGGCATGATCAGGAATCGGACTATTGATGTGAACGAAATCAACATCGGGATCCGCGAGCACATCGTCGTAGCTCGTGTAACGCTTTTCGATGCCAAACTGATCAGCTGATTTGGCTAGTTCGGCTTCGTTGCGCCGGCATAAAGCGACAACGTCTGTGTTCGGATGAGCCTCGTAAATCGGAATGAACTCAGCACCAAAACCTAGCCCAATCATGGCTACTCGAACACGTTTTTCCATCTCGCCGGTTTCTCCATCGGTTTGCTGAGGATCAGAATCAGACGACGCGGCCGCGCTCACGTCGAAAGATGCCATTGCATGAGAGTCCTAGTCTACCACGAGGCGACGCCTCACATGGCTGGCCGATTCAGATGATAGAGCAGCCCGAAGAACTCAGATCCGAAGTCTCTAGTGGTGCGTCAGGATTAAAACTTTGGGTAGCGTAACTCGCCAAGAGTTTCGGTGATGATGACTTTGGGTAGCGTAATTCGCCAATGGTATATCGATTTAATGACATCTATGAAATCAATGATTAGCCGCGGTGCGATAATACCCGGTTGCGGTTCAGAACCGTACTTATTCGATCGACAGGCCGCCAAGAGTTTCGGTGATGATGACTTTGGGTAGCGTAATTCGCCAAGAGTTTCGGCGTTTAACGAAAAACAAAGTTAGGCAAAGCACTAGTAAAGCAAAAACGGTTCCCTTCGCACCCGGAATGCATTCAGACTCGCTCGGCTCTTCAGCATGATTTCATCAAGAGAGTCTCCTTTCTTGACCGCCTCGAAGACCTGCTGGTTGCCAAGCAATCGAAGATAGCGATCCACTTCCCATGAATCGGAATACTCAGTGCGGAGCGTGGTCGCGATTGCGAGTCCCGTTTTGATTGGCTCGAATACATTGCGATCTGTAATAAGGACGTTAACACCTTCACATGATTCGTTTGCAAACTTGCTGGACTCGGGAACGAACCTTCTCGGAACGAACGTGACCCCGGGCAGCTTCATTCGATTGAGACTCTTGGAGAGCTTTATGGCGTCGATCCATGGTGCGCCAATGATCTCGAAAGGTGTGTCCGTGCCACGTCCGACCGAAACGTTGGTCGTTTCTAGCAAACCAATTCCAGGATAAAGTAAGGCTTGATTGAGGTTACGCATGTTCGGTGAGGGATTGGTCCATAGCAGTCCCGTTTGGTCAAGCGTCTGTTTTCTATCCCAGTTCTCGACTTCGACGACTCTCAGTTTCAGCTTACTGAGGCCAAGTTCCGCAGCAAACATTTGGGATAGCTCGCCCACCGTCATTCCATGTCGAACAGGTAGTGAATGAAAGCCGACAAACGAAAGCTTGTCGTCATCAATCATGGGGCCAGCTACGACATCACCCCCGATGGGATTCGGGCGGTCGAGCACAATGAACTCCATGCCCTCCTCGTTGGCCGCTTGCATGGCCAAGCCCATCGTGGAGATGTAAGTGTAGAAACGCGTGCCAATGTCTTGGATATCGAAGACGAGACAGTCCAAATCCTTCAACTGATCGGCACTTGGCTTCCGGTTCTCACCATAGAGGCTGTAGATCTTTAAGCCTGTTTGTGATTCTTGCTCATCTGCTATTTCAGGAATGTCTAACCGTCCCCTTAACCCATGTTCTGGACTGAACAATGCGGAGAGATCAACTTTGATTGCTTCATGTAGTATCGGAACGATCCAATCTACCTCGCGATCTAGGGCCGTGTGGTTGGTGATGAGTCCGACTCGCTTTCCTCGGAGCAACTCGAAGCCGCCGCGTTGCAGGACGTCCAATCCAGTCAGGCAATCGAAACCAAGTTCCTGAATGGGCGAGTCTTCAGCGTCACGGACCTCAGGTTGAAGTGTTTCGTGGCCAGAGCGAATCGATGAAGCGATAACGGTTCCAATTCGGCCAGCCAGATGATTGACCGAACCTTTGCCATCGGGGTGAACGCGATTGCTCAAGAAGAGGTAAAAGAGGTCCAAGCCGGGATCGATCCAAAGCACGGTGCCCGTGAATCCCCCATGGCCAAAAGCTAAGTCGGTCAGCACTTCGCCTCGGTTGGAAGAGAAACCGGTCCGCTTGTCCCAGCCCAGGCCCCGTATCCCACTTGAGACCGGGTAGTCGGTCGTCATCAACCTAGCGGTCTGAGGGTTAAGAATTTGTTTCCCGTTGTAACTGCCCCTTTGCAACATCATCTGAGCGTAGACCGCCATGTCTTCTGCGGTTGAGAAAAGACCCGCGTGGCCGGCGATGCCATCTAGTGCGTACGCTCGTGGGTCGTGCACTTCACCTTCGATCCAACTTCCATTTCGCTTTTCCGTCACGGCCGCGCGGATTTGCAGGCCGTTGATCGGGTTATAGCCCGTTTCTTCCATACCAAGCGGTCTGAAGATGTATCGCTGCGAGAAGTCGTGGATGTGTTCCCCGCTGAGTCGTTCGACGATGTCGGCTAGCAATATGAATCCAACGTCTGTGTAGACAAATTTGCTGCCTGGTTCAACGTAAGTCGGAAGCGAGTAGATTCGTTTCATCGCTTCTTCTTTGCCGTCCAGATAGTCTTTCAAAGCGTTGTCAGGAATGAGTCCGCCTTGGTGAGTCAGAAGTTGTTCTACCGTGATGTCCTGTTTTCCGTTGACGCCGAACTCAGGAATCAGTTTTGAGACTCGATCTCGCAGACGAATCTTGCCTTGCTCCAGCAGCACCATGATGCTGGTGGCTGTCACAACAGGTTTCGTGATCGACGCCATGTCGAAAACGGTATCGATTTTCATGGGTACCGGAATCGGAAATAAGCTGCGGTTTCCATAAGCCTTTAGGAAAACCAGCTTGCCTTTATGGCCGGCGGCGACCACGCATCCAGGCATCTTCCCGTCTTTGATGCCTTCGGCGACAAGGCTGTCGATGAGCTCTAGGTGTGCCGAGCTCATGCCCACTGTCTTAGGTTCGGCTCGTGGAAGTCGCTCAGCCGTGCTCAGGACACAAAGGCCAAACAGCCACAGCACCAACCAGCCCGAGGATCGTTTTGCGGTGAGAATAGAATTCATGACGAGCTTAACAAGACAACTTAAAATCCGCATTGAATCGGCGAATTTGAACGAGAAACTGTTTGAAAACATCCTTCCGGTGGGCATTGGTGTTCTCGCAAGTGATCGGGTTGGAGTGAGCCGTGACCCGGATATGAGCGAAGCGAGTGGAGGGGCCGGGCCGAAGTCATCGCTCGAAACCACAACACGACAAACGCATGTGAATATTCTCAGTTCGAGTCTGCCTGGTGCCTTCCCGGTTACGCCGCATCCGGCCCACGGCTCACACAAATCCGGCGATGATTCATTTTGAATAGTTTAGACTCCAATGCTCGGAAGGAGTGTAAGGCAAATTCTCAAACGATTTCCAAAGAATTTGTCTTATAGGTCAGCTTTCATTGATCGATCTCGGCAGCATCCAATCTACAAGAGTCGCGAATACCAATGTGCTCATCGAGCCGATCAACGCGAACCATGGCCAAGCTATGGTAATACCAAGATTCGGCAGCAGGAACTTGATTGAGAAAAGAACCAACGCCGCCAGGATCATTCCACCAATCGCACAAGTCTGACGGCACGCTGGACTAAGTCGCGAAAGGGCGAATAAGCCAAGTAGCAATCCCACGGTCATTCCGGCGATCGCAAGTACTTCGCTGACGACACTGCGGGTCACGCCAGCGGCTGCAAATGCAATTCCCATCTGTAGTAATCCAAAAACAGCTGTCCAGATGCGACTTTGCGAGAGCATTTGCTCGTTCGACGAGCGATTCGATCCGATGAGATCGTTGACCACAACCGTTGCCGAAGAGTTCAATGAACTCGATAGCGTCGACATCGCTGCAGCAAAAACGCCTGCCAGGATGAAGCCAACCAGACCGATACCGCGGGGAAGCTCGTTGACAATGAATGTGGCCATCGCTTCGTCGCCGGGCATGTTCTCAGCGGTAATCGCCGCTAGATCAGGTTGATCGTAGTACGCAGCGAGAGCAATGCCTAAGAAAAGGAAGAAGGCGAATTGCATGCAGACGACGAACCCGCTGGCAATCAATGCAGTCGCAGCGTGGCTTCGTGACTTAGCTGCCAAATATCGCTGGACCAACATCTGATCAACGCCGTGGGTTCCAAGCGAAAGAAAGATGCCACCAAACAAGCCCGCCCAGAACGTATAGGGATTCGACCAATCCCAACCGAAGTCAATGACAGTAAATCGTTCGGTATGTTTGCCAAACGAAGCGATCGAGTCGAAGCCATCTGGCATGCGACCGGCAATCACGAATGCAATCAAAATGCCGCTAAGCATATAGACGACTAGCTGAAGACAGTCATTCCAGATGACCGCTTTCATCCCACCCAAAAGCGTGT
>JBCCKZ010000339.1:0-6203 GCA_039027135.1 Planctomycetota bacterium | reverse complement strand
GCGAAGTCGTTGCCAGTTCACTCGACATGGATATCGAGAGCCATGTCCGTCTCAGCCAATTGGCCTTTGACCGAGCCAAACGTCTAGCCGAGATGGGCCAGGATGTTTTCCTGATGCTCGACTCGATCACCAGACTTGCCCGTGCGTTCAACAAATGGGTTGGCAAATCGGGCCGTGGCCGTGGGACGATGTCGGGCGGCTTAGATGTCAGCGCGATGGACATTCCCAAGAAGCTCTTTGCAACCGCTCGAGCCTTCCAAGAGGGTGGTTCGTTGACAGTTGTCGGTACGGCTCTGGTCGATACCAATAGCCGAATGGACGAAGCGATCTTCCAGGAGTTCAAGGGTACCGGAAACATGGAGCTTGTCCTCGATCGTCGATTGGCTGATCGTCGAGTTTGGCCTGCGATCGATATTTCGCAAACGGGAACTCGCCGTGACGAGCTGCTCCAGACTGAAGAAACCTACGAAGCCGTTACGATGTTGCGGCGAACACTTTCTTCGATGCATCCCTGTGATGCGATGGAACAGCTATCAAGACAACTGGGGCGATTCGACAGCAACGCTGAATTCATTAAGTTGATTAGCGGAGCTGCGGCGGAAGCCCTGGGTTAGTCGGCTTCCACCGAAAATAAGGATCAAGTCGGCTTTCGCCGAAGATAAAGAATCAAGATAGAGCAGAGGATTAGGATGAAGAGTAAGACGGTGCAAACAGTGTTTGAAAGGTAAGATGCGCCGAACCACCAAACGCCCCCTTCGCGCTAAAGACACTTACTCTTAATCTTCTTTTCTGATCTTTATCTTCGCGGCTGGCCGCGACCGGAGGATAAGCGAATTGGTGAGCGGCCTCACTGGAACTGAGGTACCCCGTAAGGGGCTGCGGGTTCGAGTCCCGTGTCCTCCGCTTTGAGCTATTCAAACCTCGCGAGGTAAACGCCTTGCGAGGTTTTTTATTGCGCGAGCCAATTGTTTAGGCTAGGTCCGTTGCTCGAACTCTTATTGCTCAGCGATCGATGAGATGGGCCTAGCTTCTAGAAATCGTGTAAAGCTGTTTCGGCGAGTTTGAGAATTCCGCTGATGTACGTCTTGTGAACCAAACAAAACACTCAAGCGATTGTCATCGCATCTGGTCCGCCGGCAAGAAACCCTGGGGACCTAGTAGTTATCGAAAGGCACTCGTCTTCCGCTGCCACTCCGAACACGCTCTCCGTTAGTGAATCGATGAATTCGAAACAAATCAACCCAGCCATTATTCGACTGATCGCAAGCCTTCTACTCTCGATCTCATCGATTGGATTCAGAGGTCTTTAAACCGCCTCGCCACGAGAGGCCGAGGCCTTTGCTAGACGTCGCACAATTACTCGTGCGCCCAAGCCAATCACAAATACTAACACCGCAATTGCAACGTAACGTGGCATGAGCTGCGTCTGCCGATCCCACCAACGCTGACTTCGCACTCCGTACGCAAATTTCATACGGCGGGAGAGCATGCTGGTATTTCCGAAACCCAGCTTCTCTGCCTCACCGAAGAAAGGCAGTGAATCGCCGGGGGATATCACCGCTACTGCGTTACCGAGATCGAACATCAATGAAGCCACCACGGGATCGGGGCCACGGACAAATTTCCGACGCTCGTTCAATTGCCGACGCAAGTGATTCCTCAGATCCGCAACACTCGTCGGAGCGTTGTCAGCTGAACTCGAGCGGTTGTATCGTGGCACGAAATCTGAACCAAAGTCGAGCCCTGCGTAGGAGTGCCCATAAGATGATGATCCATCTCCGGGCGTGGCAACCTTCCTGCGTAGCAAATTGACATGGATCCACTCACTACCCAAATGAGAACGCGGATTGACCTCATAGGCCCTCTCGATCATTCGCAGTGCCTCAGCACTGCGTCCAGAGATCTCATAGGCCGTACCAAGATTTGCGAGCACGTGGTATTCGTCCGGGTTACCTTTCAACAACTCCTCCAAACGTGCAATTGCATCCTCAGTTTTGCCGAGAATCAGTTCTAACAGTGCAAGGTCGGAAGACACCTCCAGACTTGGATTACGATCGACCTCAGCGAGCAGCTCTCTCTCTTTCTGGGCAGCCTGGATGAGATCAAAAGGATCTGGATTTGGCACGGTCGCTCTCACGACTGGCGCGGACACGCTTGGTTCGTCGAACAGAAAGCCCAACCCAAAGTCGTTGATGCAACCCAAATGCAAAAACCAAGCTAATACGATTCCAATGACTAAGTGATTGAACATCATCGCAAACTCCACCTGCTTCACTGGTCACTAAACTTGCTTCAACTTCCGAAGTATAGGTTCGACAGCCGTTTGAGTGCCGCAGCAATTCAGCAACAAAGCTTGGATCGACCTGCATTACAATTCTCGCCGTATCGTTCGCATCGCAGAGAACAACTGTCACGGCGAGACCAAGATAGTCTCGGGACCAATCTGTCCGTCACGAAGCAGTACAGTCGCCACCTGCCGCTGATTCGGTTTGACCATTGATTTTAGCTGAGAAGCACTATGGATCGGCTGCCCTCCGATGGCCAAGATCTTGTCCACTCGCCTCAATCCAAGGTGTTGCGTCAAGGGATCATGAGGCGCGATGTGGTCGACAACGAACTCGTTTCGATAGTCCAAGTGGCCGTTGACTCCAGCGAAATAGACTTTCACTGAACTGGCACGGTATCGCACCACACGTACATGACCAGCGATCGATTAAACATGCAGTACCGGGGCAATAGGACCTTGAAAAATGCGACGAAAGTCATCTTGGCTTCGAATCAACTGATGATTGACACCAACGACGATGTCGCCCGGAAGTAGTCCCATCGAGTGGGCAACGCCACCTACGAAAACGTCATTCAATAGGACCTTTGCAACGCCACGATGCCCAAGAAAGTCGACGTCGACGTAAAGCCGTCCTAGCCAATTCGCCCCCTGCACGATCCCCGGTGCGACTAGACTCGGTGCGAAAAGCCCCGGTGCCACGAGACTCGATCCCAGCGAGGCTAAAGGTGATACGAACGGAAAGGCTGGTGGATCGACAGGTTCTTCGGCCGTCTGTTTGGCTTCTTGAAGCTGCGCACTAGCTTTTGCTTTCGCTTGCAAGCCTCCTCAGCACTCTGGGCTGGGACCAATTTGGAATGGATCGCAAGTGAGTAAAAAATTGATACCAATAGGCTTGTTCTGGACGGCCGGCGAACGCTAACTGCCGGTCCAAAACATGGACGTCCTCACTATTCTGGGTTTCGTGACGCTAGCGGGTGCCGTGGTCACAATGCGATCTTGATCGTTCATCAAGCATTAAACTTCCGAAATGATGGCGTTGACGAAGACGGCCGTGCCGTGAGCCACAACCCTAAGGAAGCGATCGTTCAATCGGTTACGAGTCGCGTTCTTCCTATCCCGATGAGTACATTGACGAGCGTTGGAGGAATGTTGCCGCTTGTTTTCCTGACGGGTCCTGGCAGCAAGCTCTATCGCGGTCTGGGAGCTGTAATCACGGGAGGCTTTGTGGTTTCGACTGTGTCCACAATTATCCTTTTACCGGACGTCTTAAGCATAATCTTCGACTCATAGAGCAAAGCAAGCACCGAGAAACTGGGTGAATTCGAAATCGTGAATGCGGCCTAATTGATTCCCGCGATGCTCATGACCGGGTTGGCCGTCGGTACTTTTGATTCAATGTCACAGAACCTTTTCCCTTGACATTCTTGGGGAGCCGCCTAAACTCCCCTAGACATACTTTGGGAAGGTTGAATGGCGCGATCCGAGAAAGCCAATTTGCTTCAGGGAACTCTGGACATGCTGATCCTGCGTTCTCTTCAATCGGGCAAAAAACACGGCTACCAGATCACCCGGTGGCTCGACACGACGAGCGAGAATGCAATCCTTGTCGAGGAGGGCTCGCTGTATCCGGCGCTGCATCGCATGGAGCGACGCGGATGGATCGAGTCGGACTGGGGACGCAGCGAATCGAACCGCCGCGCTAAGTTCTACAAGCTAACCGCTTCAGGTCGATCACAATTGAAGAAGGAGATCACCGAATGGGAGTCTCTTTCTAGCGCGATCTCGCTGATTTTAACCACTCGCGGTGTCGGACTTGAACCATGATCAGTCGCCAGCTGAAATACCTGTACCAGTACGTTCATAGCTCATCATGGATTGGCTCATCCAAGCCTTTCGATGACATCAACGAGGAACTCGAGTTCCACATAGCCGAGCGTACCGACGCATTCATCGCCGGCGGTATGGATGCGAATCAGGCCCGTCAGGCAGCAATCGAAAAATTCGGTGACAAGGCCGCGATCACCCGCACGTTACATCGCGAGGGAGTCGCGGGGATGGCATGGGTTCATCGCATCCATGTCGCGCTCACGATGACAATGTCAGCTTGTGTGTTCTTCCTGCTGGCGAACTGGTTGATACAGAAAGAAGTTGCCAGTGATTCCATCCATGATTTGCCACCCGCCGTAGCGTCGTTGATGAACGAGAAGTGGACGGGAGACGTCTGCGGAGTTGTCACCCATTCCGATGGTGATGCAATTGAAGGTGCTAGCGTGCTGATGTCAGTCAAGACATGGCCTGGCGGTAGTTTTTTTCAGCGGGCGTACACAACGACCACCGACGCATCTGGTCGGTACTGCGTGAAGGATGTCTGTCCCGTGAATGATGTCTATGAAGTTCAGATTGCGGTGGTCGTCAAACACCACCAGATGCAATCTAAATATTTAGAAATGGACGGCGGAACGCTTGAAAACGTTGTATTCGCTCTGCCCGAATCCGAAGTGATGCAATTACAGGTTATTGACGCGACCGGAGAGCCAATTCCCGGTATCCGAGTTCTACCACATGGGCGAATTGATGAGTCTGGTAGGCACCACGTCGTTTACTTCGACAGCGGACAAGACATCATCCAAAGCACCGATGGCGACGGCCAGACTTCGTTCGCTTTTTTCAGGCCTGGCGACCAAGCCACCTTCCTGATCGAAGTCGAAAAAGACAACTGGATCCCATTCGACGTTCGGGTTCCAAAGACCGGTGTCACCGCCGCCATTCAATTGTCTTCCTAGATTCCACTTATCTCGAGAGGAACCTGCATCATGGGTTCTCGCGGACGCATTTTATCGATACCCGTGTTAGGCTTGTTGACTGTATCGTGCCTAGTAGCTGAGTCGATCACCACGGTCGATAGCTTTGAAGCGGGTGAAGGCATGCCCAACGGATGGCGTCAGGGTGCCGCGTTACCGGGTGTTAGTTATGTCTACGATCTCAACAATGCGTCTGAAGGCGAAAGGAGCCTCAGCATCCAAAAGTCGGCCAACCGCTATTTCCCCATCGCTCAATGGTTCAAGACTTTTGAATTGGACGGGTCTGGAAAGAAGCTCACCATCACTTCAAAGGTGAAGGCGAGCAAGGCAACCAAGTCGATCATTGATGTACAGTTTTTGGACAACTCCGGGGGCGTGATTGGACACGAGTGGGTTTGCTACATCGGGCAAAAGAGCGATCGAGACCGGCCTGCCACACATGACTGGAAGATTTATGAAGGAGAGGCCGAGATCCCTGAAGACGCGAGTTCCTTCGTTGTGGCGTTGCAGACCTATGGTCCCGGAAAGGTATGGTTCGACGAACTAGCTATATCGAATGGAGAATCGACCAAGAAGGTTTCCTACACTCCGGAAACTTCAGTCCAGAATTCAGTGGCCAGCTCGACACGCCCAAAGTCGCTCCAGCTGGAATCCGGAAGTTGGACACGATTCATCATGATGCCACCGGCGAAATCCGTTGAAAGGCCTGCCGACGGCTATCCGTTACTGCTAGTGCTTCCTGGAGGTGATGGCTCAGTCAATTTTCAATCGTTTATTCGATCCATTCACAAACAGGCGTTGAATGAAGAGTTCCTGACCATCCAGATGATCGCGCCACCTCAGATCACTTGGCCGACCAAGAGGACTTACGCACGATACGCCCCGACCGTGGAAGCCATTGAAGGAATCGTCAAACAGGTTGGTGAACGAGTTCCTATCAATTTGGAGAAAGTCTATGCACTCGGCTGGTCCTCTGGCGGCCCACCGGTATACGAAGCCCTCCTGCGCGAACGGTCCTCACTGAGCGGAGCTTTCATCGCAATGTCAGTTTTTAAGCCGGAGGACTATCCAAGCCTCTCTTCTGCATCCGGCAAACGCGTGTTCTTACTTCACTC
>JBCCKZ010000338.1:0-6204 GCA_039027135.1 Planctomycetota bacterium | reverse complement strand
GTGGTACTACCTGACGAGAACCACAAACCCGACAGGCACAACGACCATTTCTTTGGCAGAAACTTCACTCATACATTGTCCCCTTCGATTCCAGTCGATGGCATTGTGACCGATATCGATACCGGGCAGCCCATTTCGGATGTGCTTGTGTCCATCGAACGATTATTCGCAGGTGATGATTCTCTCTACGACTTGGATACGAGGCACTTGCGAGCGGTCTCAGATCAGAATGGTCGATTCCGCATCCTAGGAATCCCTCCCGGGAATGATCATTGGTTCGAAGCGGCTCCAGCCAAGTCATCACCCTATCTACCTGTGTACCACCAGGTCTCATTAAGTCTTGAAGGCGGTGCCAAGAAGGAAATAGAAATTCAACTCAAAAAGGGTGTTTGGTACGAAGGAAGGATTACGGACAAAACGACCGGTCAGCCATGTTCGGCGACTGTTGAATACAGAGCATTGTCAGGCAACCCGGAGACGAAAGGAGTCCCTGGATTCGATATCGAAAAGGGCGTCGAACTCGTCTACCACAGAGAGCGTTTCACCACCGACATTGAAGGCAAGTATCGTTTGCCCGGACTTGCTGGCCCCGGGGTTCTGTTGGTTAGGTCATACGACCCTTACTATCCAGTGGGATCAAACGCTTCATCGGTAGAGGGCTTCAACGAGGATAGCGGCAAAATACCGACAGAAATGTTTGCGATTTCTGTCAAAGACTGGCACCACGTCGAAAGCGTCAATCCATCAGCTGATGCTCAGACCAATGTTAGCCATATTCAGCTTGATCGCGGCGACAAAATACCTGGACGTGCCATTGGCCCCGATGGTCAGCCGATCGACCGTCTTTTTGCTTTGGGTTTGCTGGAGAACGAGCCTCTCTACTGGCGGCCAAAATACTATGACGCTATTCGGTTGAACGATCGATTCGATGTCATTGGCTATGACGGGAAGGGGCCACGCCAGTTGTTTTTCAAGAACGAGGATGCCTCGCTCGTTGGCCAATATCGACTCGAAGGCGAAGCTCCGGAATCAATCGAGGTGCAGCTACAAGAATCCGTTCAAGTATCCGGACGCCTGATCGACACGGAGACCGGTCTTCCGGCAGCGCGACGTTTCGTCTCGTGCAGGGGCTGTTCGCTCGGTGACGAATCTCCTTCAGCTAGCTTTAGTATTCCCTGGATGTTCACCGACGATGATGGCCGATTCGCGATCAAGGGCTTGATGTCGGGGGCTATCTACGACATCCATCCATCCGACCCTAAGGACTATCGCAAGAAGACAAATGACTTCACAATCGATCTAACTCAAGTTGAACCTGGGACCTTCGTCCAACTCGGTGATGTTAAGGCGGGTAATTCCCAAAAGACCGCTCGTCCCCCCGCCGGAGAGAAGAAGGTTGCTCGCTCACCTTTGGTGCTTTCCGGGGCAGTGACGGATCGCAACGGATCACCAATTTCAGGTGCCAGCTTGCGTTTATTAGAAAACATGCCGCATCAAACCCGCGAGCTTTCTACGACGCTCGCAACCTCCGATGCGAATGGTCGTTTCGCAATAGCTTTATCTATCGACCAGGAATCATCAAAGCACCGCCTTGATACGCTGAAGTTTTCACGCTTGGTTGCCAGCAAGGATGGCTACGGAGTCGCTTCGGTGGCCACCTGCCTCGCTGACGAAACTGGCAAACTCTCATCGCTACTCAGCGAGTTTGAACGTCTCTACTTGACGGGGCATAATCAACCACAAGGTCCGCTTGTCATGACCTTGCCAGATTCAAAAAAGCCCGTGAGCGGACACCTAATGAACAGCGAGGGTCGCCCTGTAGCTGGCGCGAAGGTCTCAACCATCAGCCTTTGGGAAGGCAAATCTGGATCTCTTAAAGAGTGGCATGCCGAAACGCAACGTTCGGACTCAAACGTCTATTCAGCTCGCCAACACCTCATCTCACTCTTGAACGGTCAGTTCGTAAGTGGACCTGCACAAACCATTGTGCCAACCGCGATCACAGATGCCGCAGGGAATTTCAAGCTCAGCGAAATAGGAGATGACCGTATCGCAGAGCTAATCATTAGCCACCCAAGTATCGAGACGATTCGTTGCTATGCTCGATCCGAGTCTGGCGAAATCGTTCGACTTTCCGAGCACCAGAATTCAAGGACTTCCGAAAAGGAATTTTACTACCCAAACCGATTCAATATCGTGGCATCTGAGTCGATTCCTTTGGAGGGAAAACTAGTTGATTCAGATAGCGGCGAAGGAGTACCTGGCGTACTCGTCGAAGGTTGGCGAACGGAAAAGCACCGAATTGGAGGAGCCGTCGCAGCCCGTAGCTCGAGAGCAACCACTGACGCAGACGGCAGTTTTCGCTTGGTAGGTTTGCCGATCGGAAAGAGTGAGCTTCGTATTGCTCCTTCGGCGGATTCCGACTACCTGCTTGGCGGAACGAGGATCACCACGCGAGTTGATGAACAAGTGAAACCCATCATCAAATTAAAACGCGGAAAACGTCTTCGAGGAACGGTCATGTCACAGCTTAGCGAACCCATTTCCGGGTATGTCGATTACTTCATGCTTCATT
Source organism: Planctomycetota bacterium (assembly GCA_039027135.1). Classification (GTDB taxonomy): domain Bacteria; phylum Planctomycetota; class Planctomycetia; order Pirellulales; family Pirellulaceae; genus Rubripirellula. The sequence goes on along the minus strand of JBCCKZ010000338.1, from coordinate 3,629 downwards.
CCAACAATGTGACTCAACAAGCTCCGATGTTGAAAAGAGGCGACCGAAGGTTTCGCTACATGGTCGACGAAGATGGTAAGTTTGAGATCCCGGTGGCACCGGGAAAGGGCATCGTGACATTCCATGCGAGTGACTTTAGACACTTCAGACGTGCCGGTGGACTAGACGAAATCAAGTTCGCTCGAGTCGATGACTTGCCCGAAGCATTTCCAACATGGCCGCACTATTTGATACCAGCTAATTGTCATTACCTGGTTGCGATTGACGTTCCACCAACTGGACAACCTGAACCGGTCAATATGACCCTTGTCAAAGGCCAAACGCTTCGCGGCGTCGTTCAAGTTGAGAACGACGATTCACCGAATCGGATCTTTGTGAAGGGAAGGCTTCCCTATAGTTCATGGAGGCATCAAGAAGACGGTGAGCTGGTAGTAGAAGGATACTTACCGGAAGAAGGTCGGCACATCACCGTTTTTGATCCGGACACGAACACTATCGGCGAAACGCAATTGGATGGAGAAGTTGCTCAAGAGTTCAAGATTTCCCTGGAAGCAGCTGGTGAGGTGAAAGGACGCCTGGTCGACAAGTCCGGTGAACCACTTGCAGGCGTAATGATCTTCAATCATTCGCATCGAAAAGATGATGTCCGTGGCCTCGAGTCGAAATGGCGACAATTTCCCACCCGTTTTGACAATCGACCACTTATGACCGACGAGGAAGGGCGATTCGTCATTCGAGGGTTATTCCCCGGGAGACACTATTCAGCCGGACTATCACTGGACGGAAGGATTGGAGGTGTTCTCTTCGATGACTTGAAATCCGAAACGGGCACCATCGACCTCGGAGAGGTTACACCAAGCAAACACAAATAGCGCGGTTGATCGAATCAGCATGAGGCATTTCTTTTTGTTAAAGCTCGACTGCTTTTACATCTAGCGAAAGCAATTCTGGTTAGCTAGCTGAAAAAGCCATACGGTGTCGATCGCCTCAAATCACCTGATGACGCTGCGTGCGGCCATCTATTTCAAAATCAACCGCGACGTCGACGCTGGACGATCATCAGGCCACCCATACTCAACATCGCCACACTACTCGGCTCGGGAATCGCAACGACGTTATCAATCGACAAGAAGTAGCTTGCCACACTATCGACTTGACCGTCGGCGAAATCGGGACGACCTTCCTGCGTGAAGTCCAAAAAGACACCTTGGGTTTCGCCGGGCGAGAGCACGAAGTCGAACTCGAAAACACCGCTGGCTTCCAACCGTCCTCCCGCCTCACCAACCAACTCAACTTCATCGATGACGTTTCCATCCACGGTGTCCGATATCAACTCAGAATTGAAAAGCCGAACCCCGTCCAGTCCGACGTCAAAATCAGACCGTACCGCAGCGTCCGCACCGGTCGCGTCAACGAAATGATCATAGCTGAAGCTAATGAAGATCCGGTAAGCCTGATCAGTCGATTGATTACTCAATAACATCGGCGTAGCAGTCGAACCCAAACCTCCGCTGAAATCGAGATCGCTATCAGCGAAGAAATCAGTTGGCTCATCCGTGTCCGCGGTGACGATGGCAGTGCCGCCAAACCCGTCACCACCGCCAACGACCCCGCCTCCGTGATGGGTCAATATGCTGAAAACCGGATTCGGCCCATCAAGTGTCCCACCATCATCGAAATTGGCCATGTACTCCAGCTCTTGTGCTCCCTGAACGCCAGCGGCAGTTGAGTACAGAGACCCTGAATGCTCCACATTGGGACCCACGAAACTTGTCCCGGTGTCGAAAAAGTAGGTCCCGGTCACAAACAGATCCGATGGGACCGTTACTGCAGCGTTGGCCATGGGAACCATGCCGCACGAAATCGAAACGCACGCCGCAAAAGTGAACGCAAGGAGTGACGGCCGTTTGCGTGAACTGAAATTCATTGAGTTCTCAAACTGGAGTGACGAAGGGTCGATCCAATCACCCAAACCACAGCGTTACAGCATTCGGCTTCAATAAAAACCGCTGGCTAGCCATCGTGGTTGAAGGGCTTTCGCATGGACATTCAAAATAGATAACAATCCCCGTCATCAGTTTCTGACAGTGAATTAAAGCCCAGACGAGAGAATGATCCACAAACTTCACTAGATCCATGGACGAACACTCCTGATCCAACAAGGAGATATGACGGTTTTGAGCGTTTGGCATGCCCTCTGAAGCACATCTCTCGGGGAATCTTTAGAACATGCCTCGTATCAGCCCAGACTGCCCGCGGCTTCGAACTTGTGTGGCGAACAGGACAACGAAACCCACTAAAGCAAGACTGCCTGGTTCCGGGACGGCGGTGATGTTGTCGATCGAAAGAAAATAGCTCGCCTCTCCACTAGCCTGACCATTGCTAAAATCACGACTCTCTTGGGTGTAATCCAGAAAAACTTCGCGAGTTTCCCCCGGCGACAACAAGAAGTTGAATTGAAAAACCCCATCAGCCTGTAGCAACCCACCAAATTGCCCGACGAGATCCACTTCGTCGACAACATTCCCTTCAGAGTCTGAAATCAACTCTGAGTTGAACAGCCGTGTGTCATCCAAACCGACATCAAAGTCAGATCTGACACTCGCGTCCGGTCCGCTAGTATTCACCTCGTGATCGTATTCGAAGCTCATGAACACACGATAGGATAGGTTGACCGACTGATTTGTAATTATCAGAGGCGTTGGTGCAGGAGGACCGCGATCGAAATCAAGATCCGTATCGGCTCGGAAACCCGTCATCATGCTAGTATTTGCAGACACACGGGCCGTCCCACCGAACCCATCGCCGCCTCCTACCGTGCCACCACCGTGCCGGGTCAAAAACCCGCCAACCGGATTTGGTCCCATTAGCATTCCCGGGTTGCCGGACATGTAGTTCAATCGCTCGATAGAGTCGTTGCCATCTAACCTTGCGTAGAGTGACCCAGACTGTTCGACATTTGGCCCAAAAAAACTCTGGCTCGGACGAGAATCGAACCGGTAGAGGCCAAACGCTTCGACATCCGCAGGAAAGAGCAGATCAGCCTCAGTCGATGTTCCAATCAAGCAAGAAAAGAACAAGAAAAACGTACAGCGGCGTACATTCACAACAACAGCTCGGTAACGACGTAAGGCAAACAAGAAGGCGTTTTCTTATCCTAGAGTAGCGAAGCACCAGATATCCGTAACCCTTTGTACTTACGCTTCGATGCGCAATCCATACACAGGATTCCGTAAATTTCTTGCTTTGCCGACGAAATGACGCCTGCGATTCAATGGTCGCATCGAGCCAGTGGGCCGTGTCGTGTTCGCCGAACACAACCCGCAATTGCAATCACGCTCAAGCAGGCCAGCGAACTGGGCTCCGGCACGGCAATGGCATTACCGCTGATTACACGGAGGTCGGAAAATACCGCATTGGATGAACCGCTGCTGAGTGGCGCTCCCGCGATGCCTAGGTCTTGGCTTCGAATGAATAACGAAACCAACAGAAGATCGTCATCCGCATCTGTGTTCCAAAGATCGTAGACCGTTCCACCTGTGAACGTACCGATGAGAATCGGCGCATCCGCGCCCACCGCACCAATTCCTGCGGTGATATTGCCAGTGACTGCGTCATAGGCAACATGC
>JBCCKZ010000337.1:0-6207 GCA_039027135.1 Planctomycetota bacterium | reverse complement strand
GACGATTTCTTGGCCAGGTTTCGATCTTCCCCGTGATGTCTTGAAACTGAAGCGTTGGACCGAGAAACACGGGAAGCCTGATAGGCTGATCGTCTGCCTCAATCGAGCAAGCGACTTGCTTCGTCTAACCCGAAGCGGCTTCTTCAACCAGAAACGAGATGCATCTTCGCCGAAACCAACGGTCGTTGAGAATCAGAGTTCAAAACACAGCGTGGCTCCGCTTGCCAAATCAGCTGCACCTGACTTTATTCGAAAGATCGTCATCCCAAAGGAAAGCCCAACCGCGGAGCTCTTGGGCGACTCGTTCTATCGAAGCTACTGTTTAGCTGGCATTGCTCGTCACATTGAGTATCTCCGATTGAAGCTTGCCTCATTCACATCACCTCATAAACCGATTTCTGAGACGCCGCTAAGCCCTCACCAAGATCCATCGAACGAAGACGATGAGGGCCTCATCAACCAGCTTCGTCGCCAAGTCGCTCAACCGGATGATGACTCATCAATACTTGTTGTCATTCTGCCATCGATCGACTCTTTCTCAGTGGCCAACGAAGACACGAACTTCTCGATCACCTCCAACTCAGAGTTTCCTTGGGAAGTTTTGGACCTTCGCGGCTCACTACAGCCACCCTTCGAGGCTGACTGGATCGCTTCGGGCCACTACGGCCCGCATAGCGCAGCACGAGTGGGAAAACTGATTGCTGAAAAGCTTTGAGCCTATACGAATACCTATCTGCCGACCGAGCGCTAGCCCGCGGTTCCCGCCAAGGCCATACGCTAGCGAGTTTCGGCTGAAGTTCTCGGATAGGTTCTAAATCAAAGACAAACGATTCTTATTACCGAAATTCGGTGATTCCGCAGGTTTGCCGCGCTTCCTTCACTCGGCCAAGACCTTCGAGTTCACCGATCGAAGCGATGTCTCAAACAACCGCGACAGCGTTACCCTGAAGTGGATACACCTTTCAATGGTCGAATATACCATCGCCAAGACGCTACGATCGCTCTCCTGATATCGTCACCAATCAAGACTGTGCACGGAACAAGATACAACGTGATCATCGTCGCAAACAAAACACCAAAGGCCAGCGAGACCGCCATCGGTATCAAGAACTGAGACTGAATGGCAGTGTCCATCATCAAAGGTGTCAAGCCAATGAAGGTGGTGATCGTCGTTAGCAGAATCGGCCGAAACCTCTGACGTCCCGCCCGCAACGCAGCCTCGCGAAGCGTCATACCTTCGCTTCGGCGGCGGTTGATGAAATCAACCATTACTAGCGTGTCGTTCACAGCGATGCCCGCGAGCGCGAGCATACCAAAGATGGAAAGGTACGACGGCGTGAGCCCCATCAAAATGTGCCCAACAAGCGCACCGATAATCGCAAACGGTACTGCCAAAAGGACGTAGAGAGGTTGAATCAAGGATCCGAGTGCGATCGCCAACAATCCATAGAGTGTCAGCATGAGCAGACTTCCGCCGATGACAGTTCGTCGGCGGGTGTCCTCCGCTTCGGCAACATACCCTAGAAAGCGATAGGTGATGTTCGCCTCAGCGCAGAGCTGTTCGATCCGAGGCTGGATCTCCTTTGCGATTCCTATGACGTCAACTTCTTCGCTAACTGGCTGAGCACCCACACGGAGCACTTCCGCAAGATCATTTCGTTCGATCCAAGACGGCGCCGTACGTGAATTGACGGTGGCAACCGCTGAAAGCGGAACTTCGGCCGCTGGCCGCGTGGTTCCATCAGCATTGCTTACCGAAGGAGCTCGGATCTTCAATCGATCGAGGGTGTGAAGTGATTTTCGATCCTCTCGCGGAAGACGCACCATCACTCGGATATCATCAACACCGCGTTGAATGCGTTGAGCTTCTTCGCCAAAGAATGCCTGGCGAACTTGGCTGGCCAGCATCGCTTGGGTCAGGCCCAACTCCGCGGCGCGAGGCTTTAGTGTGATCTCAAGCTCGTCTTGACCTTCATTGATTCCCGCCCACTGATCTTTCAAGCTGTCATAGCCTTCAAGCATGGCTTTGATCTCTCGGGCAACCTCTTTTTTCGCCTCAGTTGTCGGGCCGCGAAGTTCGATATTCAAGTCCTCGTCGTCGTAGCCGCGATCACGAACGAGCGAAGCTTCGCTTCTTATATCGAATTGTCGAGCTTCCGGAATTTCACCGACCAACTCACTCCATCTGGCGGCCAACTCAGCATTCTTGGGACCCAACTCGGTCCGCTGTTCCGGTGGCAATACTTCAAACGCTACGTAGCCGCGAGATTGATCAAAGGTCGAACCTGGCCTTCTCGCCCCCGTGAGTCGAACCACGGGTCCCACCATCGAACGTCCGTTTCCAGGATCTACGTACTCACGGCTGAGCTGGTCCAAGGCTGCCATCATGCGATCCACGTACCGATCCGTGACCTCAAGCGGCGTATCGTTTGGCAAATCGAGTCTCGCTTGAATGCGATTGCTATCGACTTTTGGAAAAGCAATGAATGCCATCTTGCCCCCCGTGCAATACCCGGCGAGTGCTAATGCTAGGGCGATGAAAGTTGCAGCAACGAAGTATCTCTGCCCCGCCGCCCAGACCAAGGTCGGCTGGTAGACCTTTTCGATGAACCGTTCAAGCCCGCCTGCTATGGATGCTTGAAGTCGCGCAAAAAGGTTCTGCCGGTGAGCTTTGCGAACATGCTTGAGGTGAGCAGGCAAAATCAGCTTTGACTCAATCAACGAAAACAATAGCACCGGCGCCACAACCGGAGGTATCTGTGAAGCGTAGTCACCCCAAGTACCATCGAAGGTTAGAAGTGGCAGGAAGGCCACCACCGTGGTGATCGCACCGAAGGTCACTGGCGTGGCGACCTCCTTGGTGCCCGTCACGGCAGCCTCGAGTGACGGCATCCCATCACAGATCTTCGAATAGACGTTCTCACCCGTCACAATCGCGTCATCAACCACGATACCCATCACGATAATGAAACCGAAAAGGCTCATCACGTTCGCCGTCACACCGAACACCGGCATGAAGATGGCGGCACCAGCAAAACTGACGGGAATCCCAATCGCAATCCAAAGTGCTACCGAGGGTCGGATGAACAGCCCGAGAATCACGAGTACACAACAGCCGCCTTGAAGCAATGACCAAACGAGCGTCGTCAAGCGGTCTTGGATCTCAATGGACTCGTCATCCCAAACCTGAAGCTCGATACCTGGCGGGAAACGTTCTGATGTCTCATCGACGTACTGCCGAACCTTGGCGGCAATATCGAGTGCACTTTCCCCGCCCACTCGAAGGACCGGCAGGAACACAGCCGGCTTTCCATTAAAGAACAGCTTTGCTTCACTCTCAACAAAGCCATCGCTCACCGTCGCGATATCACCCAGGCGAACCTCCGCGCCATTTACATTGCGAATGGGAATGTTTTCAAACTCAGTCTCGCTGTAGGCTTGCGAACGAGTCCTCACGACGTACGTTCCCGAGTCACTGTCGATCACACCGGCGGGAAGGTCAAGCGAGAAACCACGAATGGCGTCACCAACTTCAGCGAAGGACAGGTCATAGGCCAACAATCGTTCGACATCAATCTCAATGGACAACTCCGACTCGAGAGCACCCTCGATATCGACCCGACTGATGCCGTCCATCTCCAAGAGGTCACGCTGAACTTTTCGAGCGACATCTCGCATCTGGTGAGGGGCAAGATTCCCTAATACCGCAAGTTCAATGATGTCGAAGTAGTTTGCCGATTCGGGGATAAAAACCTGCGGGGGATCCGTTTCCGATGGAAAGGTATCAATCGTGCTCAGCTGCGCTTCGATATCATCCATCAACTCGCGGAGGTCTTTCCCAGGCTTAGCCTCGATTCGGAATTCTCCTCTTCCGCGGTTCCCCTCTGCATTGATTGACTCAATACCCTGGATGCCCTGGAGCGCCTGCTCGACGGGAACCAGAACGGCTCGCTCTACATCTTCGACGGAACCGCCGCGATAGGGCACTTCAACCATCACCACATTCCACGAAAGCGATGGATTGATTTCGAGTGGCACACGGTTCAGTGCGACATAGCTACCGATGACCAAAATAGCGATCATCATAAAGTTGGCTGCGATGCCGTTGACCGTGAACCAACGGATCACGGAACAGGGTCCACCGCTGGCGTCCCAGCCAATGCCGAATCTGACTGGGGACCGTCATCAATGATCTGCACGACCTCTCCCTCGGGTGCATAGACCAGTGTCGTAGTCGAAACCAGCTCCCCGGGTCGAACTTCGGAAGCGGGAACAACGACGTGGCGAGAATCCGTCCAAATGGGATCAATCGTCGTCCGTCGTAAAGTCAGCCGCTTGCCATCAATCAGATAGACCTGATCAAGCCTACGAACAGCCTCGCGCGGAATCGCAACGACCTGCTCAAAAGGCTTTCCTTTGATCGAGGCAACAACAGGCTGCCCCACGCGTATGGCGGGTCCATCACGATCAATGGAATACGGGTCATTGATACGAGCGATCGCAAATAACTGCAACGAACCGGTATCGAGAGCGGCATCGGTTCTCACAATTTCCGCGTTCCAAACCGCTTGGTTCTGCGAATCAATCGCATCTCGCAACTCGATTGGCAGTGGGGGATCATCTTGTCTTTGTGGCAGATTGAGCTGGGCGAGTTCGGATGTGGATACCGGCAAACGAACCTCCGCGTAATCCGTGGCAAAGATATCGCCTAGCGGACTCCCGAGGCTTACCAATTGGCCCGGCCCAACCGCACGAGCGACCACGCGTCCATCGAACGGCGCGATGATTTTGGTCCGCGATAAATCGCGTTGAGCTTGTTCCAAAGACGCCTCAGTGATATCAACCTGGGCCGTCGCCTCCACGAGTGCAGTTAGCGTCGCATCGAGTTCAGTCTCTGAACCACTATTGCGCGCCACCAATGCCTTCATTCGTTCGTGGGCAGAGAAAACAAGACGTTCCTTTGAAAGCGCGAGTCGATGATTTTGCTCGGCGACCTTTAGAGCTGTTTGATAGTCCCGGTCATCAATCGAAAGAAGTAGATCATCCTTCTTAAAGTAAGAGCCAACATCGAATCGCGTTGTAACTTCGAGAACGCGACCCGTCACCTCGGCTGAAAGGACGACTGGGTTATGTGCGGTGACCGTGCCATGAGACTCGATCACAGGCTGGTACGATCCGACCTCAAGCGTGGCGACACGAGTGGTGATCACCTGCTCGGATTCCCGCCTTGGCTTGCGAATCTCTTCGCCCGACCGCAGGTATACAAACGTGCAAATACCGGCCGCCAACATCATCGCTGGCGGCAGGCCGCGAACGATCACGGCAACCAAAGCTCTCAAGAATCTTTTGTATCGGTTAATAGGTGGGACAACCGAGGTGAAGTCGGTTGTATCGGGGATGTTCGGATTACCGACTGTCTCCGCGAGGATTCACTGACCAAATGGCCATTTCGCGAGCCGAGGCGGGTTCGACATCAGAGGCGGGATGTCCAAGGACACCCCTAGAGTATGCACGCTATTCAAGCGAATGCAATTGAACGTCCCAAAGCGGCGTGAAACACGAAATTCCCAGTTCTCAAACAGTCGGCACGGCGGATCCTGGCGTGGCGCGCCCATGACCTCGTATCGTTTCGCTCGCTACTCGCTTGAAGGCTGTCAGGATGGCTCACCCCAGACGGATTTTCTTTCCAACCATCACACTCGCACTGGGTTTGTTGGCAACCCACTCATTCGCTGAAGTACGTTGGCATCGAGATACCGATGCCGCGCTCAGAAAAGCGTCCCAGACTCAAAAGCCGATTCTGGTTTTTGTTACGGCAAAGTGGTGCCACTTTTGTGATCGCATGAAAAATGAGGTTTGGGCGGATCCACAGATTTGTGAGGTCATGCGAGATGATTTCGAAGTTCTACAACTCGATGGCGACAATGATCGAGCGACCGTATCTCGACTCCCTATCGAAGGCTATCCAACAACCTTCGTTTTTGATTCCCGAGGGCAGTTGATTACGAAGCATGCTGGATTCCTACCCGCTGATCGAATGGAGACCTTTCTGCGACTTGCACAACGACAGTGACGCAGTCTGGTACCCGAGGCGTCGCGTTGCTCCCCCGTGCGGCTCATGAACATTGAGGCACCCAGCCAATGAGCCGAAGCAGGAGCGTGCGACTGCTCGGGTAGCACGCCTCGGAAACCACAGCACCCGAGGCG
>JBCCKZ010000336.1:0-6209 GCA_039027135.1 Planctomycetota bacterium | reverse complement strand
TCTCACCTCCAGCCAGTAATCGCTTGTTTACTGGCAAGGCTTGCCGTTCATACATTGGCGTGCCTGCCGACTGAAAAGCAAGCGTGGCGGCGCTGGTTGCGTTTAGTCCCGCGTCGACGCCAAGTGAAAACGTCTGAACAAATCTGGCCTCGGGAAAAACCCTAACCATCCCTCCAACAACTGGAATACGAGCAGCGATATCGGCAAGAAAACCGAGATATCCATTTCTGACAAGCCAAACGAAGGCGAAGACTATCGCTGAAGTGACTGCGACATAGATCATGTAGGTCTTCAGTCCCGCCCAACCAACGAGACCTAGTCCAAGTAAGTCACGGCTCGCATCATTCTCTTCGCCTGCGACAATCGCTTCGGGTAGATAGATGAGGCCACCAATAACGACGACTGCAAGAACCAACTGCAGGAGAGGCCACAAGATGCTGCTCTTAAATGCCGCCCGGTACTCAGCACTTTGCGCGTAGTAATCGGCCGAACGATCTAGAACTCGATCCAAGCGTCCTGTCGCTTCGCCACCCTCAATCATGTCAGCGAAGTGGTCGGGAAAGTAGTTGCCCTGCGCGCGTATGGCCTCCGAAAGGCTCTCACCTCCACGAACATGTTTCGCAACCGACCGCATCCTTTTGGAGTAGTGAAATCGCCGGCTTTCAGATTCTCTTTCGAAAACCCGATAGGGATCCAATCCCACTTCAAAAGCAATCCCAACTCGCTCACAAAGGGTGCTAAGAAGACGATGATCGATGCGTGTGTTGATGAGCTCCATGAGTCCCTCTCCGACCTTGGCGAACGCCTAACGCGCTGAAAGAGCAGGGATTCTAGCGAACTAGCAGTCGAGATCTCGTGAAGACAGTGCTATCGGAATATGAAGCGATGATGAATTCCGTTGGCGAACGGTCTTCAACAGATCTTCATGATTTATGGAGTCGATTCTTCACCGTTTTGACGAGCCAAGTTCGGACGAAATCCCTACGGTGTGTTCACGATCTGAGGACTGAATTCCGGAGAGTTATTTTGGCTGAGCCAACACCTGAAGATAAAACAAGAGACTTCAAACTGCGCCTCCACTGGTTTAGAAAAGGACAAGAACGCAAACGATTGAAAGTCGAAGGGCCGGTTTATGTGATCGGCCGCAATGGCGACTGCAATCTAGCCATCGATGACGCCCGTATCAGTCGACACCATTGCCGCATCACTTTCGAACGAGACGGAGTCACGATCGAGGACCTTTCAAGCCGAAACGGCACACGCGTCAATCAGAACATCGTGGATTCTCGGATGCCTATCAGCCTGTTCCACCAGGACCGATTTCAGATCGGCGGGAGCGTTTTCCAAGTATCACTACGAAATCGAGCCAACCAATCGCCCATCACCCGATCACCTTTTCCGGGTCCAAATGAGACGATGGGGGGTGATGTGATCGAAGAACTCGAAGCCTTGATCGCATCGGATCAGTCACTCTTTGGCGACGCTGACCAAGAGGCGCCAACCGTCTTACGACCTTCCATCAATGAGCCCGTCCAGAAGAATCCAGTGCATGAGAATGCGGATAACCCATCTCCGGAATCAAGCCAGTCCAGCGACGATGGAGACGCAACAGCCGCGAACTCTCAAGGTCGAGACGACGCCGGTGGTGAATCAGCAGACGAAGAACAACAGGAAGGAGACGGCCAAACCGGCAAGCTTCCAGCCCACCTCAAGGAACGACTGCGTTCGGTCACCTCGCAACACGCGGCTGACGCGGCCTTAAAAAGTCACTTTAATCGCAGATAAAACTCAAACAACGTTGCATCACTGCGAGGTGACGATTGAATCGGATCGAATAACCGTTTGGCTTTTGCGATGTCTGGTTCAATCGTAGAGCCAGTCTAAGACGTTGCTCCTTTGTCTGGCCACAAAAAAAGCGAGGCCAAAATGACCTCGCTCTCGTATGATTGGTCCGTTGGACAGATGATCAATACATGTCGTGATCGCCGCCACCAGCGGCCTTCTTGTTGTCTGGCTTCTCGGCAACCAATGCGTCGCTAGTAAGAAGCAGAGTCGCAACCGAAGCGGCATTGGCCAGGGCAGTTCGTGTCACCTTCGTTGGGTCGATGACACCAGCCTTGACGAGATCCTCATAGGTATCGGTCAGAGCATTGTAGCCGGCGTTGCCCTTGCTGTTGACGATTCGTTCGCAAACGATCCCGCCATCCTGTCCCGCGTTCTCGGCAATCATACTGATCGGTGCACGACACGCACGCAGTACGATGTTGTAACCGACCGTCTGATCGTCGGTCAGTTCTTCAGAAGGCTTAACGGATGCAGAAGCACGAAGGAGTGCGACACCGCCGCCCGGAAGAATACCTTCCTCAACAGCAGCGCGAGTTGCATGAAGGGCGTCTTCAACGCGAGCCTTCTTTTCCTTCATTTCGGATTCAGTTGCCGCACCAACATTGACCTTGGCAACACCACCAGCAAGCTTGGCAAGTCTCTCTTCAAGCTTCTCTCGATCGTAATCCGAAGTGCTGTTCTCGATCTCGCGTCGGATTTGGTCGATACGAGCCTTGATATCGGCTCCCTTACCAGCACCTTCGATGATCGTCGTGTTGTCCTTGTCGATGATGATCTTCTTGGCGCGACCAAGGTGAGGCAAATCGACTGACTCAAGCTTGACACCCAAGGCTTCGAAGATGGCCTGTCCGCCAGTGAGAATCGCGATGTCTTCCATCATCGCCTTGCGACGATCACCGTAGCCGGGAGCCTTGACGGCACACACGGTAAAGGTTCCACGCAGCCGGTTGATCACCAAAGTCGCCAAAGCTTCACCATCGACGTCTTCAGCGATGATCAACAGTGGCTTGCCTTGTTGGACGACTTTCTCAAGCAGCGGCACCATGTCTTTGATGCTGCTAACCTTCTTTTCGAATACCAAGATGTAGGCGTCTTCGAGCACTGCTTCCATGCTCGAGGAATCCGTCACAAAGTACGGCGAGAGATAGCCGCGGTCGAATTGCATCCCTTCGACCCACTCTTGCTCGGTCTGAAGGCTCTTGCCTTCATCGACGGTGATCACGCCGTCCTTGCCGACCTTGCTCATTGCGTCCGCTAGCAGTTCACCGATTTCGCGATCATTGTTGCTAGCGATGGTCGCGACATTTGCCATCGCGTCTTGATCTTTGACCTTGGTGGCCATCTTGTGAAGCTTTTCGGTAATGTCATCAACGGCTGCTTCGATTCCGGCCTTCATTTGGATTGGGTTGACACCGGCAACAACGGCTTTCAGACCTTCGTTGAAGATCGCCTCGGCCATCACGGTAGCAGTTGTCGTACCGTCGCCGGCCACGTCGGAGGTCTTAGAAGCGACCTCTCGAACCATGCGGGCGCCCATGTTCTCGTAAACGTCTTCGAGATCGATCTCTTTGGCGACGGTCACACCGTCTTTGGTTACCGTCGGGCTTCCGAACGACTTCTGGAGGATGACATTTCGTCCTTTTGGACCCAGTGTGACTTTCACAGTTCGTGCAAGTTTGGAAACACCGCGTCGAATCGCTTCGCGAGCTTCCTGTTCAAAGGCAATGATTTTGGCCATGGATTTGTTTTGTAAGGATTAAAGTTTCAAGGTGTATTCAGAACGGAGACAGAGTCACCGATCGAGACTCACTCGATGACAGCTAGGACGTCGTCTTCGCGCATGAGCAAATATTCAACGTCGTCGATCTCGACCGTTTCGCCTGCGTAGCTGCTAAACAGCACAACATCGCCTTCCGAGAGCTGGCTCTCCGCCCGTGAGCCGTCATCGAGCAACTTTCCGCTGCCGAGTGCCATCACGGTTCCCCGGGCTGGCTTTTCCCGTGCTGAATCGGGAAGCACGATTCCGCCGGCGGTCGTTTCCTCGCTGTCGACTCGCTTCACCACGATACGCTCGCCCATTGGCTGCAGTCGAAGTTTGCTTTTGGACTTGGTCGCTGTCGCCATAAGTGTCAATCCTGAGATCTATCTGAATATTTGATTTTTAAATTGTTCATACGCCACACCAATTGTTGATTGCGTCCGGCCGATAGACCGATCGCGTACAAATTGGCAGTCTGTAGCTCGAAACGGCCCAATGAGCAACACTCATGCCGCCTCCCCGACCTTGTTGCGTAACTCAAATGCCACGTGAGGTTTAAATTTTTCAGACGTCGCCGGAAGCGGCCTGCAGCTGAGCATGACGGACAGCCCCAAACCCAAGTACGTCATTTTTGCTGCGGCAGTACTCCAAAATCGGCTCATAAATCGACGGGGCGCCCGCTCGCTTCGCTACGTCGAGAAGCATCACAACGACACGTTGGCTCGGCAAATCATCCGGCGCCAGCTCGACCGCGGCACGAATCGCCATCTCAAACCGGCCAATCCTCGAGAGTAAGTCCACATAGGTCTCGATCGATGCCGCCCCGTGAACCGATGAATCGACCTCCTTTGCTTTCCGCTCAAAGAACGCCAACCCTGTCGAAACGTCTCGCCCCATCAACACATCGAAGTACATCGCGTAGGTGGGATAGAAAGTGGTGAACGGCTCTTCACCGGGATACTGGAACTCGGGACTTAACTGACGCCCATATCCGATGAGTTGTCGCGCCAGCCTCCAGGCCTCCGGATCATCGAGAACGCCCGCCAACCTGACAGCTGCGGCCAAGTGAGTGGTGTCGAGATGGTACCCACCGTCTTTCATCACCCATCTGCGTTTGGAAAGCATCTGCTCGAGGTCTTGTCGACTTCCGTCCTCATTGACGGTTTCCGGGTGTTCTTTGTCTCGGCGTGAAATATCGGCGGCAACGACGTCGCTCAGCTCTTTGTAAAAGTGTTTAAGCAGAAGCTTCGCGCAGATTTGGCGGTCTTCTTTGCTTCTTCCGACGATCTGCTGTTCGTACAAGGTGATACTGTTGCAGGTACCCTGGCGTTCCAAAACAGCCGCGTAACCACGTCCCACGTCGACGCCTTCGTGCAAGAGAATCTGCAGCAAAGTCTCGAAATTCTCGTCATCGATCTCGATCTGATTGAAAATCTCGCGCACGAAGGGTTCCTCAGCGACCGGGCGCAGATACATCCAGGCCTCCATAATGCGGCCTTCCTCGGCCAACATCCGACCAGATTCTCGACAACCTTCCAACAAGCCGTTTTCGAGTTGTCTTTCCACCTCATCACTAGCCGCTGGATCATCCTCACCCGCAATCAGTGGCAAGCCGAGATCATGCCGAACACGCATCTTGATCGCCTCGAAAAGCTCCATCGGGAGGCGGCTTTGCCGAAAGTGGTCGACGGCGACGGCCAATACGGCTGCTGGATCTTCACTCGATTCGAGCAAACCAAAAATCGGCAGGCTGGGCGATGCGGCGGAAGCTGACATATTCACTCCGGTGACTCTGACTGTTGATCGAGATAGCTTTGCAGATCCTCAATCATAAGATCAAGCTGCGTGATCGCCGATGGCAGGCCAGATTCGCACTGGTCAGCGAGCGCCGCAATGGGACCACGCAACGCTTCGACGCGTTGCTGTGCTTCAATGGCGATCTTTCTAGCTCTTGAGAATTTCTCCAAGCACACCCGCTGACGTTGTTCCGCTCGACGCACGTTGACGGTCGCTTCAGTCGCCGGTGGAGACTCGCCGCTAATCGTTGTCATTCGCTTTCGCGACAACTCGTCTCGCGCTTGATTCAAATCATCGGCAGCGACGGCTTGCTGGTGCTTCCAGTACTCAATCGCATCGCTACCTAAATGCGAATGGATGCGATTGAGCTGCGCTCGCAACTCGTCAACGCAGATCGTCCATCGTTCAACACTTTGATGCAATTGCAGCTGCAGGGATTGCAGCTGTTCCAGATCACGTACATCAGCTGACGCCATCGTTTGCGTCTCTCAACGACTCAGATAGGCATCGATTTGTTCCGCCTTCCGCAGAAGGTAGGGAACATGAGCCTCGGTCGTTTGGATCAATCTTTGAACTTGTTGCATTTGCTCTGAAAACTCATTGCTGAACTTTCGTTGCTGCTGATCTCGCCAAGTCTGTTCGAGCTGATCGAGCTGTGCCGCCAACACCGCGGATTGCTCCTGGAGTTGTTTAGAGAACTGGTGCAGCTGCGAAGCAAATTGACGAAGTTGATCGGAATCGACGACAGCGCGACTCATGACGCCCCCTCCAGTAGAGTGATCTGTTTTTCATAGAACTTTTCAGTAAC
>JBCCKZ010000335.1:0-6263 GCA_039027135.1 Planctomycetota bacterium | reverse complement strand
GTCTCGGTAAACGAGATCAAGCGGTGGATCAACTCCAATCAGCCGTCAGCGATTTGCGCGATGCCAAACTCGATCGATCGACAAAGGAACTGCAAGCGTTACATGTCGAGGTATATGTCCGACTCGCCTCTTTAAACATTGCTCTTCACGAACTCGAAAACGCACGTGGCAGTCTCGACGATGCGAGTCGATGGGTCGATCTCCTGATCGCTGACGCAGCCAATGAATCTTCGGTCGTTGTTCTCCCAAGCTATTTCATCGCACGCGCCAACCTGTCTCGCATGGTTGGCCAAACCGACGAGGCAGTCGATTGGCTGCGGCGTGGGCTCGAACAGATCCAAACGAGCGACTCGGAAACCAAGCCCTCGGTGATTGAAGCGAAGGCGATGCTTTCGGAGAGGTTGAGTGAAGTGGTTTTCGGAAAGCAGCGGATCAGCGTTCTAGAAGATGCCGTTCGCCTGCGGCGTGAACTGCTCGGTCTCAACCCCGGCCATCTGACGGATCAATACCTTCTTGGCAGCGCAATTCGGGATCTTGCATTCGAGGCTTTTCGGGATCAACCGGATTCCGCGTTAAGCCTGTTCGAGGAAGCGGAGTCTCTCCTCGGAGAATTGCACGTCGGTAATCCGAAGGTCAACGACTATCGAAAAGCCCTCGCACGAACGCTGGATCTGCACGGCTACGCGTTGCATCAGATCGGTGGAACGAGCCCCGATCAGTTGAGGGAGACGTATTTTCAGAAGTCGCTTCGGTGTTATCGACGTTCGGCGGAGTTGTGCGGGGCCAGCGTCGAGAATCAAGCTTCGATGGATCTCTCATCTGTCAGGCAAGATGACCTCACGCTGGTGTCGATGGTCTGCAACGGCCTTGCCCTTGTCTATCGAGATCAGAGAGTCCTCGAGCCGATGAAAATCAGGTATCGAGATGCCCTCCGCATCCAGCGAATGCTTGCCGATGCGAGGCCGAACGAAAGTCGGCCCGCCCTGGACATCTGTGGAACTCAGCTCAACTTAGGGCGCAGCCTGATGGCTCTCGGTGACATCGAAGGTGGACTGATCTCTCACCAAGAGGCCATTCAAAGAGTTCGGGAATTGCGCCAACTGTTTCCAAACGATGATGAGATTCTCAAGTGGAATCTCAAGATGGCGTGCAGTCTTCACGAATGTCTTCTCAACCACGCCACCGTTGGAATGTTCATTGAACACCAGATCGACACACATTCCCTCGGCGAGGAAGTTGAAAAAGCACTCGGGGCAAGAACGAGAGAATATCACGAGGCGGTCTTGTTTCGTGCACTGGTGCAATTAGCGCAGAGTAGCCTTGACGAATATCGAGTGGTTCATGAAACGAACACTGACATCCGTTTCTACGACTTTGATACCGCCCGATTCATCGGCAAGATCCACCAATGGCTCGCTGACAAAAAGTCGCTGCCAGACGATCAGCTGGACCAAATCATCACTTGGGCGTATGACCTAATGCAACGTGTGGCGGCAACAGAGGGTTGGTCGTACGACGAGCTGCTTAAGCAGGATGGCTTTCCCTACATCGATCAGCAATACAAAGCAAGAACCGGAGCATCGGCCCCCGACTAAGACCGCACGGCGTTCTTTGATAGCTTCGCCACCCCGTTCCCCGAAGTGCAGGTGGGCCTGACGAAGAACGCCGTGGGCGCGAAAGGTGCCTCGGAACGTTGCTCGGAGTCGGTATCGCGATTGCTACTCCACCAGGAACGGTCGAGTTGACCGTAGGTCAACATACGACGGGTAATAGGGATGAGGTTGATGGGGAGTGTACTTTTCCTTCCATTCATTGGCCTTTTCCACCTCCCCCTGTGCTGTATAGAGGTCGATGAGATCTTGCTCGATCTCGTCTCGCCTGATGCGTCCTTCCCGCTCGGATGGGTTAAAGTCTCGTTCTTTGTGCCAAGTCGTCAGCGCGTCACTGGCCATAAACCGGAGCCACCTGACGGTATTTCCTTCGATCGGGTTCCCGAGTTCTAGGTGACTCTTTATGAGGAACGCCATGGCTTCGCGAATCTCGTTGTTCATGTCCATCATGGCCCAATCCGTGCCGTCTGGATGCGGCGGATGAATACGTTCTTGAGCCGATAGAAACTCTTCAAATATCGAGATGGCCTCACGCCATTTTCCCTGTGCCATTCGAAGGACTCCGATCTGCTTATCAAGTTGACGTTCGTACCGAGAGCCTCTTGACGCCCGATCCATGTCGCTGACCAAGTCGTCGAGCAGAGCGATGACCCGACCATCAATGGGGTTACCGGGCTCGCCTAACCATTCTGCCATGCTCTCCGGGAGATTCCATGGCGTTTCGTAGTACGACCATCTACGGGACCACCACGGAGGATCCTTGTCTGCCTGATTGGGCTCAGTCGATGCCTCCAAGTGCTTCCGAACGTCATCGCAGAATGCTTGGGTGGCTTGTTCCAAGGATTGAGAACCACGGAGATCAGGAGAGGCATTTGCAAAGGCCCGTAGAAAACGCCAGCCCGCACGGAATCGAATTGTAGGGTAATGCTTCTCAATCCCATCGTGAAGAAAATCCAACACGGCCTCGGCATCTTTGATGCGTTCAGCATCGACTAATTCGTCGATCAAAACCGCCAGTGCCTCAGTACAGTTAAGCTTCGAGCCGGCCAAGAGGTCGAGACCCGCCTGTAACTCGAGGTGTTCAGCGATGACGAGAGCGGCCGCGACTTTGCCTGACTCATCGGGAATTCCGAGGGGGATAAGTCGGTTCGGATCATAGACTAGAGAAGTCGTCAAGAACTTCTGTGCGGTTTCCCATTCTTGCAGTAGGCAATACAACTGAGCGAGCGTTAACTTTGAATAGTTAGAATAATTGCCAATGCTGCGAGGGCGTTTGTAACACTGTTCCACGAGCAACGTGATCTGCCGAACGATGGGCTTCTCGTTTTTTGTTAGCGGAAAGTTTTTGAGGTTTGGTCTGGGATTGAGGTTTGGTCTGAAAAACCAATACACGTCTTGGTGTAAAGAGCCTGTCTTACGCCAGTTTTTTAGCGCAATATGTATCTTATAGGAATTCGCCAGGTACTTTAGTGCAAGCTCGCGCTGTTCGAGCAACCAAAGTGCCTTAAACAATTCGCCACTGTCATCTTTCAAGAGCTCTTCATCGAACTGATCCACAATTCGAAGAGCTTCCGCTTTGGAACCCTTTTCAAAATACATGCACGCCAAGTCGGCGGCATTGCATGGAGTCGGCGACACTCGAAACAATGCGTCACGACACTCGAACTCGCGTTCCTGGTAATCCACCTGTGTCGACTTTACCCGATTGGCGAGTTCTGCCAACCGACGAAACCGCTCGGCGCAAATAACTAGATTAGGAATATCGGATGGCGTGGCTTTGCTGGGATCGATTGCTAAGCCGCTCGAGAGGCGGTGAAGGGATTGCTTCGCATTGGAACTCCGATCACGGGTCGAAGACGTGTAACCGATCCACCTAACCAGCTCCCGTCCGATCAGTTGCAAACTGCGCATCTCGTCCGCGTCGCAGTTTCCCGAGCGAAGCCCTTCTTCCACCAATCGCAGGCTCTCAAACAAAGGTTCGTCAGCCGCGTCTCTTAAACCAAAACTTACGAAACGGACCATCACTCGTAGCTCATCAAATCGCTCGTGTTTGTCGGCCGAGTGTTCCGCATACCGCATGTAGTGCTTGATGACTTCCCTGAGTCGTTTTCCGCTTCCACTATCGAGAACGAAAAGATCGTACTCGTTGCGTGCCAGCTCGAGTGCGACGATTGAATCCTGGCCCAAGATGTCTTTGACCCTGTCGAGAAGCACACCGGCAAGATACAGTCTTCCGCTGATCGTAAGTTCGCCAGGACTGATTGAGAGTGTCGCATTGTTCTTCCTATAGCGGCTTGGCGGGTCGGCTAACCAACTCTTGACCGGGCGTTTGATCTGGGCAATCGATTTCCTGACCAGAGTTTCCGCCGTCTCTTTGCTACCCGAGTCCATCTCCTTCCGCACTTGGGCCTCGAAGTCTTCGGCCATTTGCAGCCCAAGTCTTGTCAGCGTTTCGGTTTGGAACTCTGTCTTCTTTCGCACACTTGCATTGAGACTGGCGAAGAGGTGCGTCAAGGCGGCCTGTCGATCACCCGTTGATAGGTAGTCGTCCGCTGCTCGGGCGGAAAGCTCCGAAAAGTCTTCACCACACCAATCGAGGCGAACCAATTCCTCGACGATGCCAGGCTCCACCTCTGAAAACCGCGCGGCAATGGACTCCAGCCGCTCACTGGCTGCTTCGTCGTCGCCTTGCGATTCGAACAGGAACGCCTGCCGATATTCGAACAAGAAGGGAGCGATTTCCTGAAGCGGATCGCCTGCTGCTGGCTTGGCAAAGGCCGGATGGGCGCACACTTCGGCAAGAATCGAGGCCTGCTCTTTGCCTTGCCCACGCTGCCGGAGTTGGTCAATCTGCCAAATCAAATGCTCGAGTATTGCGAGTCGAAAGCTGTCTTCGCTCTCCCCGTCGGAGTAAATGCGAAACGCATAAATCCGAGACCGCCGAAATCGGTCGAGCGCCGTCCGATCGATTGGTTCATTACCGGATGTCAAGCTGGCATAGGCACGGTCGAGGCTGCGCGAAGCATTGAACATGCGTGTCACCTCCTCAAGTTCGATCACCCCATGATCCTCAAACCGAGGCTCTTCACGTCGTAGGTACTCCGCGAGCAGCTGTTGCGAAAGTTTCGGCATATCGATCGACGCTTCGTCGTCCCATGCGCTGCTGATCCGTTCCAGCCTCTGCCCCAGATCCAGCAAGAGCTCGGAGGGATACTGGTCCTTGGATTCGGCGTCTAAGACCCGGCGTGCCACCTCTTCCGTCGCGGCCAACGAGGACCGAAAAATCGACTCGGTCGTCGAAGTCATATCCTGAATGAATGGGTTTTCTCGCCGCCGTATTTCCCCGATCGCGGCTTCTACGGAATCGAGCAAGATGGTGGATTGCTGTGCTGACAAATCCGCATTGGCCCTCGCACTCTGTTTCGCTCGGATTGCGTTGTCTCGCTCGATTTCTAATTGAGCGTTCGCCTGCCGTGCCTTGGCCTCCTGGTCGGAAGCTTGGAGATAGAGCCATGTCGTCGACGCGAGGCCGACGAGCATCATCGCAAGAAACACGGTCCCGACGGTGACGCCGGCCTTGTGCTTCCGCACAAACTTCCACACCCGATACGACGTACTGGGGGAGCGAGCCAGGACAACATCTCCGGAAAGGTATCGTTCGACGTCATCCGCCAATTCAGATGAACCCGCGTACCTGCGATTTCGTTCCTTCTCCAGGGCACGCAGCACGATCCAGTCCAGTTCGCGGCGTAAGAGGTGACTGAGCTTGGCCGGATCCGTTTTTCGTTGTTGAGAGATCTCCGCCGAAACCTTGTCCCCGCTTGAAACGCGAACGCTGGGACGCGGTGCGTCGGACTCACGAACGATCGCCAGTAGACGATCGAGCGCCACTCCTCTCAACTGGTCCCGTGAAATGGGTGTCGTTCCCGTCAGTAGTTCGAATAGAAGCACGCCGAGTGAATAGACGTCGGTACGTACATCAACGTCCAAAGCATTCATTTCCGCTTGTTCTGGACTCATGTACGTCAACGTGCCAACCACCTGTCCAAATTCCGTGAACAAGGTTGCGTCAGTGAGGTTAATGTGCTCCTGCACCGCTTTGGCGAGACCGAAGTCAATGACTTTGACGACGGCTTTGCCATCGTAGGGTGTCACAAGGACATTCGAAGGTTTGATGTCGCGATGAATGATGCCTTTCTGATGCGCGTGCTGAATGGCTCGACAGGCTTGAATAAACAACTTCAAACGACGGCTGAGGCATAGTTTTTGCTTATCACAATACTCGGTTGCCGGGATGCCATGCACTAGCTCCATGACAAAGAATGGGCGGTCATCATCTGTGTTTCCAGCATCGAAGACCTTCGCAATATTCGGGTGATCCATCATCGCCAATGCTTGACGTTCTGCCTCGAAACGACTGAGAACCTGTCTTCGATCAAGTCCCGCTTTTACAATCTTGAGCGCCACACGGCGCCGAACAGGTTGAGTTTGCTCAGCCATGTAGACTGTGCCCATGCCGCCTTCACCAATTTGCTGCAGCAGTTTGTACGGGCCGATCACACGACGAATCGCTCTCGGTTCTTCAGGTCTCAATTGCTTGATTGCGATGTTTGTTGACCAGACATCAATCGCCGTGGGATCAGCACGAAGTTT
>JBCCKZ010000334.1:0-6263 GCA_039027135.1 Planctomycetota bacterium | reverse complement strand
ATCGTATGGACGAGTTTGGATGACCTTCGCAAGGAATTCGTTGGTGCGCGATATGACCTTTCGCACCAACTTTATTCTGCAGTGTGTCAGCAGCCTCGGCTGGACGGCGATGAACGTAGGCTTTTACCTGATCATTTTCCAATACGCGGACACGATCGGGGCGGATAGCGGTTGGGATCGAGAACGATTCTTTCTATTTGTGGCGACGACCTGGATCATCAATTCGATCGTTCAAGCTTTCTTCATGCCCAACGCGGAAGAGTTTAGTGAGATGATCCGAACCGGTGGACTCGACTTTGCATTACTGAAGCCGATCGATACGCAGTTTCTGATCAGCTTTCGTCGAATGGACTACAGCTCGCTAGCCAATTTCTTTGCTGGGATCGTCATCGCGGCGGTATCACTTGTGATCCTGGCCAATCGGGAGGTCGATGCCGTGATTCCTTCTCCTCTGACGGCGACGCTTTATTTATTGTTTGTCGTGATGGGAGTCGCGATCATGTACAGCCTGATGATTTGTCTTTCAGCGACCAGCATTTGGCTTGGTCGAAATCAAACGCTCTATAACTTTTGGTTCTACATCACCAATTTCAGTCGCTATCCCATGGAGATGTACAACCGGGGCTGGGGCACAGCGCTTTACGGTTTTTTTACGTTCGTGGTACCCGTTCTGGTCGTCGTAAACGTACCAGCTCGAATTTTGGCTCGTCCCGTGATGCCTCGAGATGCTTACGACTGGACGCTCATGGGTTGGATGGTAATTGCAACCCTCTTCAGTGTTTGGGCGAGCCGCCGAGTATTTTCCTTAGCGCTGAAAAGCTATCGAAGCGCGAGTTCCTGAGGCTGCGAAACACGATCGATCGTGTGGTGACGCATGATGGCACCAGCCGCAGCCATTCCAGACAGGAACGCTCCTTCGACTCTAGGGCCTCCACACCAATCACCGCAAACAGCGATTCCCAGCGCGGGGTCCCACAGGTGATCCGTCGGTAGAACATCGGCTGGGTTGGCGTAACGCCAAAAGTGGGTATCAGCAAAGATCAGATCGATCGGTTCCATTTGTGTGATGGCAACGAAAGCATCCAAAAGAGGTATCTTGGCTTCCTCTCGTGACAGCCCGGTGTTGGCATCCGACCAATCGTGACTGGCGTGTATGACCCAGGCATCGCCGGCGTGACGATGGCGTCCTGGTCGCGATCCGTGTCTTGCGATCCATGAGATCGGCCCTTCGTTAATGAATGCAGCATCAAAGTCGACAGGCATTGTTTCTCGGCTGGCGAGCATCACGGCCCAAGTTGATCGCATTTGTATCGAATTGATCTGTTGATGCAGACTAGCGTGCCTTGGCAGTAAAGCTGCAGTCTGTTTCGGCGGGCTATTGAATAGGACGTGATCGAATGGCGAAGCTTGGTCAAATACGCTTTGGTTTTTCCTCGCGTCGCCTTCCAGGCGTATCCGCCAGCGGTCATCGGACGTCGGCTCAAGCCCGGCGACATGATGACTCCGGTGCACCTTGACGTCGCGAGCCAAATGCTTGGCCAGATGGTTCATCGTTGGAGTCGCAATGTATCGCGGCGTGTGGCTTTTGTCTTCAACGATACGGCCATCGCGAGTGGCTTCGACGACGCGACCAGTCCAGGGCTCGATTAGGCCCTCGTTGATCCACATATCGACAAATCGACAGAAACGCGAGTCCCGTGCGGTAAAGTACTGGGCGCCATGATCGAGAGCTAGAGTTCCAGCGGGTTCAGCGAGTCGTTCTGATGAGGCGCCGCCATCAAGTGTTCTTGTTTCACTTGATGTCGGATGTGTTTGGACACGATTGTTATTGAGTTCGAAGCGACGAGAAGCCAGACGGCCACCGACCCCACGTGACTTATCGAATACCTCCACATCAATACCATGGTCAATCAATGAGCGAGCGGCAATTAGCCCACCCATTCCGGCACCCACAATGGCAACGCGTAGCGGGCGATCTGTCGTGGGTCGGCCAACGACCTTCTCGAGCCTCTTCAAGTCGGCTTTCTCAGTCTGTTCCGCGAGGCATCTGGGTCTGACTGTTCCAAGAATCGGGCGATCGTGTTCGAAAGGGCGATCCATCAATCCGTAGCACCATAAAACGCCGAGGTAGCTGCAGGGGTCACGACCGTCAAGCGAGTAGCGGTGATTCAGGTTGAGAGTCGTGCGAATTGCCGCCTCGGCTGTAGGCGTCATTTCCGCAATCGCTTTAGCCCAAGTCATGCGGAGATTGTTGTGCAACTCGCCATGTCGAATCAGGCTCTTTTGGCAGAGATCCCAGAGTGGTTCGCCAGTCAGTCCGCGCAGCAACGTCTCGCGATGTTGGATCTTCCTCTGATCACCACGATGTTGTTTGAGCGTTTCCTGTGCCCAACAGGGGAGGACTGAAATGGACTCCAGGTTGTCGGAGTGTTTGCGACAAAAGTAGTACGCGAGTTCTCGCCAAACCAATAGTTGGTCGAGAAACTTGGCAGCACCCGCATCGGCGGCTTCACGGGCGATACGAAAAGGGCTGATCATCCCAAAGTGCAGGTAGGCGCTAAGTCGACTGACGCCACCAATCACCTCGGAAGCATTTCGTTGGTCTGCGTAGTGCTCCAAACGATTGGATCGAAAGTCCTCCCATCGTCGATAGCCTGCACGTGATCCACCCGGGGAATCCATCACCGGAGGAATCGAATGATCAACCCGACAGCGGGCAATTAACGTTGTGAGGTCCTCGTTCGCTAAATCGATCGGCTCAAATGGAAGTAGATTGGGATTGAACGATCGTGGAGTTTCCTTGCACTCTACGTAAGGTTTGCCGATCCGTTCGTCGTACAGATCCTGGGTGGCTTCTCGATATTGATAGGGTTGGTTGAAATCGCCCTGGACGATTCGGCTGGGCACGATGCACGAGGTATCGACGACGGCGATCGGGGTGCGAGTGCGCGTCTGCAAGCGTTCCATCCAGCCAACCAGTGGTTCGACAGGCATCTCACCGGTAACGAGCACAGAAGCTCTTTCAACCAAACACTTCAGATGAGGTCCTCGGCGACGATCCGCCTGCAAATGAAAATAGCCTGAGATCTCGCGCTCGCGCAGTTCGCGAAGCACATCGCGAATACCCTGAAGGATGAAGCAATGCAATCGATCCGAAGCGAAGGGATACTCCTCCGAAAGCCCAAGGTAGACCAGTAGTGGCTCCCGCCTTTCATTGGCCAGGTGTATTGCCACATCGAGTGCTGGGTTTTCGTGGGCACGAAAGGCGTTGTGCATCCAATACAGCACGAACCTCCCATCGAGTCGACCTTGACCGACCTCGACCTCCTCGGTCAGCGGACGGCTCCATTCGGTGCGTTCGGCTAGGTGCGGAGGAAGAGAAGAACTCATGCCACTGAGAGATCCATGAATCCTTCGGAATGGGAGATCGGCGCTGCGATCACCCGACGTGTTCGCCAGACATCTTAGCGCAACGGCAACACTGGGAGCCCGCTCGAAAACTCAACAGGCGACGGACGCCGGCCCACGGTTTTCCTAGAAACCGGTGTTTGCCTGGAATTCACTCTTTAATCATTGGCTCATTTGTTGCGGATGAGGCCACCTTTATTCGATCGGGGCGGTCGAGCTAGTCTCAGATACCGCATGCTTCGCCACCGATTTGCAGGTAGAGACACTGAACCGATTTACCAGGCCAATAGCCTCATTTCCGCATAGTTGGGAACGAAGAATCGAGGCTGTCGTTTCCGGATCGATTCCTATGCAACGCCATCGACGCAGGCCTCCGCTGCCAGCCGACCGCTAATCACGGCTCCCTCCATGGTCGCCGGCCAACCTGTCTGAACCCAGTCCCCCGCGAGCAAAATGCTGGGGTGTGACGTTCGCGTCAAAGGTCTTTTGTCTTCAACCTCCGGCGTGACCGAAAAAACACTACTGGGATCCGTGACGACCTTGCTGCGAATCAGCTTGGCGTTCCTGGATTCGGGGAATTCTGCATGAATTTCCGCTATGACCCGTTGGATGACATCGCTTCGTTCCCCTAGGACATCCGACCGTGATGCGCTGATGACGACCTGGCAGTAAGCCCCCGATGGTGGTGACAGGTTTTTGGGCGAGATTTCGATGGGATCGTTAAATATCCACTGACACAGTGTTCCCACCATGACTGCGTGTGGTTGTTCCATCCAAGGCCTATCAAACCACAGATGGATTCCTGTGATGGGGCTGGCCGGGATGCTATTGGCTGACTTTGCCAACGCGTCGAGATTCGAATCGCCCGGACCTTCCAATAACCGAGCTAGTCGATACCAGGGAACTGCCATGATCACGCGATCAAAAACCATATCGGTATGCCAGGCAGTGTCGATTCGGACTTCAGATTCGCTTTTCGTGCTGATCTGTTTAACGGGTTCATTCGCTCGAATGTTGACTCCCAAATCGCTAAGACGAGCCGGAAATACGTCTCCGAATAACTTCGAAAGTGGTCTGTTGGGGACCCAAACATCACTGGCGTCGCGTGAGGCGAGGAAGCCATCAACGAAGACCTTTCGCATTGCCTGTGTGGAGACTCTGTCGATCGTTTCACCCAACGCGCTGATGACGACGACTTCCCAAAAACGTTCAATTGACGCTTGGCTTTGACGGTTTGATCGCAGCCATTGACCCGCCGTCGATTGGGCGTCACCTGGAAGCTGGACAAGGCGGCGCATGGCCACCGCAATCCAGAATCGGTCGATAAGGCTTAGGTAGGACATCCGCGCGAAGGTCGGCAGCAGATGCAGTGGTGGCGGCAACCAGCGGGAGGCTGCAAAACGGATCGGAGCATGTCCCGGATATCGAAACTGAAGCTCCCGATACCGTTCAAATGATTCTGTTAATCCGATCCGATCCATGAGGTTGATGAACTCATGGCAACAGCCCATCGCAACATGTTGGCAGTAGTCGACCGATCCGCCCTGCTTGCTTTCGAACGATCCGGCTCGGCCACCGGTTGTTCGTTTGGACTCAAACAGCGTGATCGAAACCTCGTTGGACGAACTCTGCGAGAGTCTCGCCAGGTGTTCTGCCGCGCTCATGCCGGCTAGCCCCCCACCGATGATGGCCACTCGCATCGCTAGCTAGCTTTCACTTCAACAGGAGGGACGGGTAGGCGGCGAAAGAGAAGCGGAATGGTATGGGTGAAGGCTAGCTGGAATTTCTGCCCTTGCGTCAGGCCGATTCGACCGCGCAACACAGCAGACGGATCCGCCTCAACCATTGAAAGCAATCTTCGATAGGTTCTCCACATCATGCTAAACATCCGTTGTCCGTCGGGGTGAAGCTGCTCAAAGACGCCCCAGCCCGAGTCATAGAGATCAGCGGCTCTTGAACACTGTTCTTCAATCAGGCAAGTCAATCGGTCGTCGACGCGTGGCCGAAGTAGGTCATCTTCGGCAAGCCCGTGCTTTTCATAGTGTTGGCGGGGAAGGTAGATCCGTCCTCGTCCGGCATCCTCTCGGATGTCTCGCAGGATATTGGTCCACTGAAAACCAAGTCCACAATCAATCGCCGCAGTCTCGGGAAGTTCATCGAAGCCCCAAACATAGAGACACGCCAGACCCACTGCTGAAGCAACGAGGTAGCAGTAGTGTTCCACTTGCTCATAAGTATCGAAGCGGGTTTTCTGTTGGTCGGCCGAAACGCCATCGATGATCTCTAGCAGATAGCGGGACGGAATTTCGAACTGCCTGGCTGATGCGGCCAAGGCTGGCAAGATTTCTCGGGCATGCTTTCGGAGGTGCCTGACCGGATCATCGCCCTCATCCGATGGCGAAATTGAGAGCCGGTCCGGAAAAACCAGTTCCTGGCTGTCGAGAAGATTCAATGCGGCGGTTTGACGCCACCAGTCAAGCCAGCGACTGCGTACGGAGATTGGATGCGGTCCATCCCCCAAATCATCCGTTACTCGAGCGAAGGCGTAGAGTGCTTCCATGGCCTCCCGTTTCGGTGCGGGCAGCATCAAGAAAGAACGCGTAAAGTTGCTGCCACTTCGCCGGCAGATTCGACGGACCGCCTGACGACTTAACTGAAGGAGGGCAGAATCGTGTGCCAAACTAGCTGTGGTCCTTCGTTAATTACCGTTGGTAAATCGGCAAAAAGCCCTTGTCCAATTGCAACATGATTAAGTTGCAAGCGGTGACATAAACTGGATGAATCTGGCCCTCCCAGAAACCATCAGGACGTTGTTCACTGACGATGCGGTTATAGAGTCGTTCGCGGAAGGGCTT
>JBCCKZ010000333.1:0-6267 GCA_039027135.1 Planctomycetota bacterium | reverse complement strand
GGTGTACTCGTTCAACTTCTTTCGGCCCGCTTCGCCCTCCTTTTTCAACTCTTCGAGCGGTTTGTAAACGCTTCCAAGTAGTTGAAAGATGATCGACGCGCTGATGTAGGGCATGATGCCCAGACCGAAGATGGTCGCCTGGCGCAAATCACTTGCCGCGAACACGCTAACCTTCTCGAAAAAATCGGCCGCGCCCCCACCTGCGGCGTCTTCCAGATTCGTGGCAATCATCGGCAGCGGAATATGGAAACCGATGCGATACACAGCCAACAAGCCAATGGTCAGAAAGACTTTTTTACGCAGCTCAGGGATCGAGAAGATTATCCGTAGCTTTTCGAACATGAGGTTGTCCGTTCGGGTCCAGCGATAAAATGGCGACGAGTTGGAAAGACGTAGCGTACCAAGAGATCAGCGTCGAAGACTATGCGGTTCTTTTGGTTGCCGACATCAGCCGGTGTTTGTTTCTGGCTCTCAGATCGGCTTGCACACCACCCTCTCGAAACGAATTCGTAAGAGAGTTTGAACGCAGCAGCGGGGACGCGGAGGGCGTCGCATTCAGGAATGTCGTGTCAAAACTCCCCGAAATCGATGGGAAGCATCGCAAAACAAACAAAACACATTCGGGACTTGGAGTGACCAGGAACCGAAGGTCGGAACCGTTTCCCCGGTGCCAATCCCTATTTTTCGGCTTTCAATGCTGCCACGCGTTCCTGCGGCGTTCGCTTGGCGGCCAATTTCTCAGCGGTTCCGCCGGCTTTCGTGATGGCTTCTTCGGCTGTCTTGCTGAATCGATGTGCCTGAACGGTCAACTTCTTGGTGAGTTCTCCGGTGCCGAGGATCTTCAGCTCGTCAAACTTTCCTTTTGCCAGATTCTTGGCAGCCAACGCTTCCAGCGTCACCGTATCCCCATCAGCAAAGGCATCGTTCAGCTTGCCAATGTTCACCGCGAAAATCGTCAGCGCGAATTTGTTGTTGAAACCTCGTTTGGGAACCCGCCGAAACATCGGCATCGCCCCGCCCTGGAAATTTGGTTTCCGGGAATACCCAGATCGGCTCTTGTGACCTTTGTGACCACGTCCGGCAGTTTTACCGTGACCACTTCCTGGGCCACGGCCGATTCGTTTGCGTTTGCGGTATTTCGTGATCCCGCGGTGGACGTCGTTGAGTTGCATGGCGAGTGAAGATGGGTATGAGAAGTCGGATCGCCGCTGTTGCGAATGGAAAATTATTGTTGGGTTTGAATGCTTGCGTAGAACGTAATAGCTCCTGCGTCACGACTGGGAAACAAAGCGAACCAGCATCATTTTCCTGTGACCCAGATCCAGACGCTCAAACTTGCGTGCAACTTTCAAATGCCGCCAGGTGCTATCGTGTCCGGACCTATCACTATAGATAGGTATCAGTGAGCTTCGACTAAGTCTTCCACTTGTAAGCCACGAAGTGCCGCTGCTTGCTCGCGGGTTCGCAGCTTGCTCATCGCATCAATCGTTGCTTTGACCAACGTGACTGGATTATTGGTGCCGTATGATTTCGTCAGGATGTCATTGATGCCACACGCTTCGCACACGGCACGAACGGCTTGCCCGGCGATGATACCGGTACCAGCACCTGCGGGAATCAAAACCACTTTGGCCGCTCCGTAGTGCCCCCAAACCTGATGTGGAATGCTCCCGTCGACCAGCGGCACCTGGATCATGCTGCGGCTGGCTTGCTTCTGTGCTTTCTGCACGCTGGGTGGAACTTCGTTGGCTTTGCCATAGCCCCAGCCAACCTGACCATTGCCGTTGCCGACGACGACCATTGCCGCGAAGCTGAAACGCCGCCCGCCTTTCACCACCGCCGCACAACGCTTGATTTTGACAACTCGATCCAGCAAATCGCTCGCCAGACCATCGTCTTGCTTGTTGCCGCGTTGCTTACGTGCGTTACTCATAAAAAAACCGAATCAGCGATTGTTCGTGAAAAATTAAAAGGAAAGGCCTGCTTCGCGAGCCGCATCAGCAAACGCTTTAACACGACCGTGGTATTTGTTGTGTCCGCGGTCGAGTTGAGCGGTTTTGATACCCGCTGAAACTGCTTTCTCGGCTAAAGCCTTCCCCACCACGGCCGCAGCATCACAATTGCCACCACTTTGAACCTGATCGCGAATCGCTTTGTCACGTGTGCTCGCACTAACGAGCGTCTTGCCCGACAGATCGTCAATCACTTGACAACCAAAATGCTTCAACGATCGCTCGATGCACAAGCGAGGAGAATCCGCATCACCACGCAACTTGTTGCGGACATGCTGCCGACGACGAAGCCGTTTGGACTGTAACTTTTTATTCTTATCCATGAGGAAAACTCTGCGATAGGCGTCAATTTGCGGGTGACGCGATTACTTGGTAGCGGACTTACCTGGCTTGATTTTGACCTGCTCGCCTTGATAGCGAACGCCTTTACCCTTGTAGGGTTCGGGCTTGCGTAGCGAGCGGATCTCGGCAGCGAATTGACCTACCTTTTGCTTGTCGCAGCCTTGGATGACGACGTGCGTTTGGTCAGGACAGGTCACGTTGAGATCTCCTGGGATCTTGCGATGCAGTTCGTTGGCGTAACCAACCCTCAATTGCAGTGTGTCGCCAGAAATGGACGCCAAGTATCCCACGCCGACAATCTCGAGCTTCTTTTCGTAGCCCTCGGTGACGCCCACCATCATGTTGGCAATCAGGGCGCGGGTGAGACCGTGGAACTCACGACTGGGCCGATCATCCTTTGGGCGTGACACGATGACCTGCTTGGTCTCCTCGTCAACCTTCACCTCAATTTCAGATCGGTGCGTGAACGCAAGTTTGCCCTTGGGACCTTCCACGTGAACGGTTCGACCCTCCAACTTGACTGTGACGCCGTTGGGGATGCTGACTGGTTTTTTACCGATACGACTCATGACAAGGCAGACTGTCGAAATGTAGGTGGTTGAAATGCGATCGCGATCAGGACACTTCGCAAAGAACTTCGCCGCCGATCTTCTCGCGTCGGGCCTCGCGATCGCTGATCACGCCTTTACTTGTGCTGATGATCCGAATTCCCAGACCACCCAGCACCGGGCGTAATTCTTTGCTTCGCGTGTACAGTCGCCGCCCTGGCTTACTGATACGTTTGATTGACTGGATAACTCGTTCGCCATTGGGGCCATACTTCAATTCGAGCCGCAGCGTTGCGACCGGCTCGCTTGGCTCTTCCTTCCAATCCCAGATGAAACCTTCCCGCTTGAGCACATCGGCAAGACCGCGCTTGACTCGGCTCGCGGGAATATCAACAAATGGCCGCTCAACTCGCACCGCGTTGCGGATTCGAGTCAACATGTCGGCGATCGGATCAGTCATCATGGTAGGATTCTCCCCTCACTTGTTCCAATGATCACCAGCTGGCCTTGCGAACGCCTGGGATCATCCCGGCATTGGCGTTTTCACGAAAACAAATCCGGCACAAGCCAAATTTGCGATACACGCTGCGGGGTCGGCCACAGAACTTGCATCGATTCTCCGAGCGTGTGGAGTACTTGGGCTTCCGAAGTGCCTTGGCGACTTTTGATTTGCTTGCCACAAATGGACCTGCGATTAACGAATGAGGCGGTGAGCCGAGTTTTGAATCGTGGTGGTTGAAGGTTGTTTCGGTCAGTAACCGAATCGAGCGGGTGCTACGCTGCACTCGCCTTCGCTGCGGGTTGCTTGAACGGCATCCCGAACATCTCAAGTAAGTCTCGAGCTTCATCATTGGTGATTGCCGACGTCACCATCGTGATGTTCATGCCCTGCGGGCGTGTGAACTTGTCGGGATTGAGCTCGGGGAATACCAACTGTTCGGTCAAACCAAGGGTGTAATTCCCATTGCCGTCAAACGCCGTGCGGCTGATCCCACGAAAGTCACGAACCCGGGGCAACACCACCGTGATCAGCCGATCCATGAACTCGTACATTCGCTTTCGACGCATGGTAACCATGCAACCGATCGGCATACCTTCGCGGAGACGAAAGTTTGCGATTGACTTGCGAGCGACAGTATAAACCGGCTTTTGACCCGTGATCTGAGTCATGGCATCGTATGCCAGATCGAGCACCTTCTTGTCGCCAACCGCCTGACCCACGCCCATATTCATCGTCACCTTCTCCAAACATGGAATCTGGTGCGGATTGGCGTAGGAATGCTTTTCCTTCATCGCATCGCGAATGGTTTCCTCATATCGCTGCTGCAGTCGAGGTTTTTCGATAGACATGAAACGGTGGGTATAAGAGGTGTGGTGTAGCGTGATCGCGTCGCGATCGATTTAGGGCAACAGATACTAAGACGCAGCTCGTGATGGTTTGGCTGGGGAAACTTCACCCAAACTGGTTCCACTTGCCTTGGCGTAGCGTTCCTTACTGCCATTGGGCAGATAGCGGTACCCGATCCGAGTTGGTTGACCCGTGCTTGGATCGACAAGCATCACGTTGCTGACTGAGATCGGCATCTCTTTGCTGAGTCGACCACCTTGGGGGTTCTTCTGGCTCGCCCGAACGTGCTTCCATACCTTGGCGGCACCTTCAACGACGACTTTCTTCGCCACGCGATCAATCTTGAGGATCTTTCCCTTGAGTCCGCGATCGGCGCCGGCGATCAAGATCACCTCGTCATTAATTCGAAATTTCATTCTCAAACAACTTCGTTGGCCAAGGAAACGATCTTCATGTAATTCTTATCGCGAAGCTCACGAGCAACGGCACCGAAGATCCGTGTTCCCCGAGGTGCTTTGTCCTTATCGATCAACACAACCGCGTTGGAATCGAATCGAATGTAGCTGCCGTCGGAGCGACGGGTCGGCTGCTTTTGCCGAACAATCACGGCGCGAACGACCGACTTTTTCTTCACTTCGCTTCCCGGAATGACACTCTTGACGCTGCACACGATCACATCGCCTACCGTCGCGAAACGCCGTCGGCTGCCCCCGAGGACCTTGATGCACATCACTTGACGAGCACCCGTGTTGTCCGCAACGTCGAGTCGAGTTTCTTGTTGGATCATGACGCAAAATCAATCAGTGTTCGTTGTTCTACGGGGCGTTTGTTTTCGGCCATCTCACTGGCGAAAGCAATTGCCTCGTGATGTCTTCCAATATTTGTCTGTACCGGATTAAGTGGCGGATTCCTCGGCGACCGATTCGATCGTCGCGGCTTCCGCCTCAGCTGCCTTCGCAGCTGCTCGCAATGCGACAACATCCACAGCAGTACTCTTTTCGAGCACACGCACCAGTCGCCACCGCTTCAACTTGCTGAGCGGTTCGGACTCGATGATCTCAACACGATCACCCAAACCCGACTCGTTATTCTCATCGTGGACGTGACAAACCGTCTTACGACGGATGTACTTCTTGTATTTCGGATGCTTCACCACACGATTGATCTCGACGCGACGCGTCTTGCTCATTTTGTCGCTGGTGACGATTCCCGCTACAACGCGTTTTGGCATGGTGTCAGTTAGTAGATGTCAGTGTGGGATGGAGTATCACTCGCCGCGAACTTAAGAGCTCGCAGCTGCTTTGACGCGTTCAGTTTGGATGGTCTTGATGCGTGCGATCAGACGCCGATTTTTTCTTAGCTCACTTGGGGTGTTCAGACGCTCAGATTGGGACTGAAACCGCAGGCGAAACAGCGTTTCGGCGGCATCTTTGCAAGTTGCCTCCAGCTGCTCGTCGCTCATCTCTCGGAGTTCGTTCAGTGTGTTCATTGTGTGTGCGAAATTGATAAAGTCAGGCTGAACGTCGTTCCACGAATCGGACCTTCACAGGCATCTTGCTCGCCAACCGCGCGAAGCAAACTTTTGCCTGCTGCTCAGTCACACCGCCCAGTTCGTACAGCACTGTCCCAGGCTTAACCGTCGCCGCCCAAAAGTCGGGCTCACCCTTACCCTTACCCATTCGAGTTTCCAGCGGCGTGCTGGTCACCGACTTGTCGGGAAAGATGCGAATGTAAAGTTTGCCTTCGCCTCGAACGTATTGCTGGGCAGCGATCCGACCGGCTTCAATCGTTGTGGCCTTGATCCAACCGGCTTCCAATGACTGGATGCCGAAATCACCAAAGACGACTGTGTTGCCGCGAGTCGCGTTACCTTTTATACGACCTCTTTGGCTTTTTCGATGCTTGACCCGTTTGGGCATCAGCGCCATCGTCGTCTCCGTAAGTACCTTGGTTAATCCACACCTGAATGCCGATGTGCCCCTGTGGCGTCATCGCTTCGGTGAACCCGTAATCAATT
>JBCCKZ010000332.1:0-6282 GCA_039027135.1 Planctomycetota bacterium | reverse complement strand
CTTGCCGCTGAGAAGAAGCTGGATTTCGCAGCCTTGTTGGTCACTGATATCTCCAGCAACGGAAGCCTGCTGCTGATGAGCGAAGAGCCGGAAGGTTGGGAAGAGATCAACTATCCGCAACTCGAAGACCGGCTTTATGAGTTGCGAGAAGTCGTTAGTCGCAAGAAGCAATTGTTGCCACTGATCATCAGCCTTCTCGACAGCCTGCCCGCTCCGGCGTCTTGAGTAGGTTTTAGTGAGCCGTGTACCGGATGCGGCGTAGCCGAGAATGCTCCAGGCCAATGGAAAACTGGTGAGACGCATGATCCTCCCGTTTGCATCTCGATAAGTTGGGCTGCAGATCGGCCCACCACAGTATTCAAGACACCGCCGGGACTTTCTTCATCAAGAATACAGGGGATGGATCCTTACTCCCCGAACGATCGCAACGAAAGAACTCACTGACATAACGCAAGGGTTTTCGGCTTTCAGGGACTTTGAACTTATCACCTTTTTGAATCACCGGACGCTCTTCAGGCATCTCGCCAAAGGCTCTTGTTCCCGCCGCCTGGCAGGGGAACCAGTGCCCATTCTTGTCTTCGTCGATGAGATAGAACTCAGGGTAACAGTGGCCCGGGATCCAGACCATCCTTGCAGGAACTCCAGCATTACGACACATGGCAACGAACAAGCTGGTCATGTCCTCGCAATCGCCCTCGCCAGTACGTAATGCATCGGAAGCACGACGGATGGGCCCTTCAACGTAACGAACCTTATCGCGTACATAGTCATAAATATCTTCAAGCCTGGCCCAGTCACTGTCGTACTCAAACCCGGCTAACTCACGCGATGCTTTGCGGATCATTGGGTGCGAAGAATCGATATTGGGGCTGTTCCCCAAATAAAATTTGAGTTCTCGATCGACACGCTTGGGGATCGAAAGAGCCTCTCGTTCAATCAAAGTCTGGATCTTTGACCGTGTCACTTCGTAGGTAAAAGTGACTTCGGCGCGTTCACCGGCGCGAACCCTAGGAATGGTCAATCGTATTTGGTCGATCGTGGCTTGCAGCGTTCGCTTTTCGTAGCGAGTCGTGGTTGGGTCGATCGTTTCATCGACAAGACGCACCTTCTGCTCTTCCCACTCACGAAGGACGGGAAACGTTGCGTAAATGTTACTGCATGTCACTGGAGGCTTAAGTATCAGGCCAAACTTCCAGTAACTCGTTTTGGGATCCGTGTAGCCTAGAGCTGCCACCGGTGCCGTCGAAGCTTCATCCGCAGAAACGCTTGCGAAGGTTTGTGCTAGCGATGCTGTCGCAATCCATGCCGCGTCTCGCCGAGAGAGGTTTGTGAAATTCATATCCGTATTCTAACTCGAGGCGGTTTCTCGGCGAAAAACGCGTTCAGGCTTTGCTGAGGAAGCGACATCTGAAAGGTTGGTTTTTCTTCATAACCGGCAGCATTGGAAAGCTAGTTGGGCGTCTGATTAGGCCGAACTTTCGATTCGTCCACTGAGATGCCCTGGTCTCGGATCGTCCGCCGAATCCAACCATGCTCGTCTGAGAGGTCCACAATCTCCTCAAGCGGGCGTCCAAATCCAATGAGGCTTTCGAATTTGCCTTCGCGTTTGGCCGCCTCAATTCGATTTTCGGCAACGCGTTGCCATGCCTGATGGAGCTCCTCAAACGACATAAACTAAACCAAATGAAGCGAAAACCAAATCGATCTACTCGACATTGTGGATCGAACGGCCCATAAAACCAACATGAGTTTTTCGACCAAAACGCTGATAAAGCGAACCCTCGTTCATCGTTGGTTATTGACCATCGCCGTTGTCATTGGCGTCGCTATCGCGACGACGGTTGTTACGGGGGCACTGCTGGTTGGCGATTCGATGCGAGGCAGCCTACGGGCGCTCACTATCGAGCGTCTCGGTGATTTCGAATCCATGATTGTTCCTGGGGGGTTCTTTGATATCGAGGGGCTCGCAAAACCCTCAATCAGCATAGAACCACTCATGTACTTCCCCACCGCGGTCATCGAAACAACCAAGAATGAAAGTATCGTCCGCTCTGGAGGCATTCAGGTTTTTGGATATGAGCCGAGCTTTTGGAAGGGCGATCATGTCCGAATCAATGGCAAGCAACCCACCGATGATCAGTGGAGTGTTCTCGCAGATGATGAAGTGATCCTGAATCGCTCCGCCGCCTTGGGGTTGGGCGTGGATGTGGATGACCTCGTCACCGTTCGATTGCCTGTTGAGAGCGCTGTGCCATCGGATTCGCCGCTGGGTCGCCGAGATCTTGAAAGCGAGGGGCTACCGAGACTTCGCGTGAAATACGTCATCGACGATCATGGACTCGGCCGATTTGCATTGACGCCATCTCAAGCAACGCCGGCGAACGTTTACCTCTCTCGATCCAACATTGCCGATATCCTTGATCGACGCGGACAGGCAAACTTATTGCTAAGTCGTGATGACCTAGAGATCGACCAACTCAACCTCGACCCAGACGATCTAGGACTTCAAGTAAAGAAAGTCTCTGAATCATTCGAGGACCAAACAGTCTTTGAGTATTTCGACATCACGAGCCGGCGGTTGCTATTACCAACACCCGTAGTCGATGCAATCAAACGGGCTTACGCCCCCGAGCAGGTGACGGAAGTTAGCACTTACCTTGCCAATGCAATCGAGCGAGATAACGTGGAAGCCGAGGGCGACTCGAAAGTCACGATTCCATACAGCACGATCACGTCCATGGACAGCTCCAAGGACTTTGAGCTCGATTTTGCTCTCCCTTCGGCCGAGGGCAAAACCCCCATCGTTCTCAACTCGTGGGCCGCCGAAAGACTCGGAGTATCAATCGGCGATCAAGTTGCCGTTTTCTACTACGAGCCTGAAATTGAGAATGGGCAGGAAATCGAACGCCATTTCAATGCCTTTGTTTCGTCCATTGTTCCGATCACGAAACCAGCGAAGCCCTACAGACGCCGCCGTCCCGCCGTTTTCGAAGAAGCACCAACGATCTACAACGATCCCCAGCTCACGCCGGACGTTCCAGGTGTCACCGACCAGGATTCCATCAACGATTGGGACCTTCCTTTTGAGTTGCAGCGGGAGGTTTCGCGTGAGGACGACGACTACTGGAATGAGTACCGACTGACTCCCAAAGCATTCATTCCACTTGCCCAAGGCAAAGCACTGTTTGGAAGCCGGTTTGGCGAGACAACAGGATTGAGACTTGATGTATCGGTTGCCGAGAGCCTCAGTGCGCTCAAGGCAGACCTGATGCAGTCACTAAGCGAACACTTGGAGGAACTAGGTTGGGTCACCATCCCCATCCGCCAACATCAACTTTCCGCATCACGGGGAACGACCCCGTTCGACGCGCTCTTTCTTTCGCTCAGTTTATTTGTCATCGTGTCGGCGTTGCTTTTGATCGCAATGCTCTTTCGTTTGAATCTGCTTTCGCGATCACAAGAAATTGGCACTCTCGCGGCTACGGGATGGCCCAAAGATCGCGTGAAAAGAGTCTTGATGAACGAAGGATGGTTCATTGCGGCGGCAGGAAGCCTCATCGGTTTGCTAGGTGGCTGGCTCTACACCGAATGGGTCTTGGAAGGTCTCAAGAGTCGTTGGGTTGGTGCGATCACTGTTCCTTTCTTGGAATTCCATTGGTCCTATCGCAGTCTGTTGATTGGAGCTGCCGCAGGACTGGCGATCGCGTTGCTAACCATTCGTGGCACCGTCGTCAGAATGCTCAAGAAGGCCCCTCAATCACTGCTTTCGACACGCGGTGAAACGGCGAGTTTTGCGAACACACGATATTCTAGATGGGTCAAGACGGGATCTTGGGCCATGATCGGATTGGCCGTCGTCGCCATGGTGGTCGGTGTGACACAGGGTGGACAGGTAGCCGCCGGCGCTTTCGTGGGTGGCGGAATGATGCTGCTGCTTGCTGTGTTGGTGCTGGTCTATCAATTTTTGTCTCACAACCGATCTGAAAGCACAGAGTCAAACGACCTCAACTCCCTTACCAGTCTTGGCTCACTAGCAGTTTCTACGGCGAGGCGAGCCCCCGTTCGGAGCACCTTAGCAATTGGCCTGATGGCCACCGCGTCGTTCTTGATCGTCGCCATCACGGCTTTTGAACTTCAAGTTGACGACGCCGGAATTGGTGGATTCGAATTGATGGCCCAGTCGAGCAGTCCACTGTTCGATGACCTCAACGACACAAAGGTCCGTTCGGAAATCTTTGGCGACGCGTCTGACATCTTGGGATCTTCGCAGCTGCAGCGTTTTCGAATACGCCGCGGCCAAGATGCCTCATGCAACAATCTTTATCGAGCGGCACAACCAACAATCCTTGGGGCAACTGTCGATTTCATTGAGCGCGAGCGAATCAAACCATTCCGTTGGGCGGCCGCCGCCGACAAGAGAAATCCTTGGTCCGCATTGTCCACCCCGGCCATGGGCACGGCTGAAGATCCAATTCCCGTCATCCTTGATCAAAACACGGCATTGTGGAGCCTACAACTTCGAGGTGGAATCGGAGAAGAAACCTCGTTTGAGTATTTCTCGGACCGAGCGACCCACTTCAAGGTAGTGGGACTGCTTGAAAACAGTCTCTTACAGGGGCGACTCATTATTGGTGAATCAAACTTTGAGAAGACTTTTCCGGACATCAGCGGCTATGAGTTCTTCTTGATTGATATTGATGATCAAACAAAAGTCGATTCAGTTTCCACACTGCTCGAAGATCGATTCGGCGACGTCGGTTTGGATGTCCGCTCTTCAGCAAATGAACTTTCGGGATTGATGGCCGTCCAAAACACCTATTTGCGAACGTTCCAAAGCCTCGGCGCGATCGGTTTGCTACTGGGTACGATCGGCTTGGCAATCGCTCAAGTCCGAAGCGTTATTGAACGTCGGGGCGAGCTGGCGTTGTTGCGAGCCACGGGGTTTTCTCGTGGCCGGCTGAGCCAACTCGTGGTCGGCGAGACAGCCTGGTTGCTTGTTCTAGGTGTGGTATCAGGCGTCTTAACGGCATTCGTAGCGGTCGTACCACACGCGATCAAAACACAGTCTTTACCACCGGTCGCTTCGCCACTGATTGTCCTTTCTGGAATCCTCGCTGCGGGATTCTTGGCAGCTACCGTGGCCGTCGCAGTCGTCAATCGCATGCCGTTGGTGGCAAGCCTTCGCTGCGAAACCTGATGAAACTCATCGAACGATTTTCCAGTTTGCCTACGGCTCTTGCAACCGACGAGGCAATGATGAAGAGCATTGACGGGCTGGCAAGTGACTCAGGCGGTCGGCTTTGGTTTTGGGAGATGTCGGCCCCATCAGTCATCATGGGACGATCAAGTCGCCATCGAGACGAAATCAATCTCGCTCGAGTGCAATCGTTAGGATTGATGCTGGGTCGTCGATCCAGCGGCGGCGCCACAGTGGTGGGAGGCCCTGGATGCTTGATGTACAGCGTTGGGCTGTCATTGAAACACTTCCCATCACTTCGACAAATTGACAAAGCCCATGACTTTGTGATGGATCGAATGCTCGAGACTCTAAAGAAACAGATCCCTAGCGTTATGCGAAAAGGCATTTGTGACCTAACCCTGGATAACAAAAAATTCTCAGGGAACGCACTGAAGTACACCCGAGAATCGCTGCTTTACCACGGAACAATTCTCTACGATTTTGACCTCGATCTACTAGCCAGCGTGCTCGACTTTGCCCCGAGGCAACCTGACTACCGAGGCGGCCGAGACCATGGCGGCTTTGTCACCAACGCCAAAATCGATGTAGCACGTTTGCCCAAAGAACTCGAAAACAGCTTTGAACTACCCGTCGTGAACCCAAGTCAGATTGTCGACACGACCGTTGTGCAAGAGCTAGTTGAAAAGCGATACAGCCAGGACGCCTGGGTTCATCGTCACTGAAGACATGAACGTACTGAGAGTGAGGTTAGGGAGTAGGAGCAAGAGAAAGTTCAGAAGCTATGGGTGAGATAAAGGGGAGAGATTGGTTTCAACTGTGGTAATGAGAGTGCTGATTCGGTCCATAGAAAGGTAGCGATATACGGGATCGCCGAATGTGCCAACTATTTATGAACTCGCTCTGGTCATCTCCGATTCATGGCGTGGTTTTGTCTTCCTCACGCATTGACTTTGACGCGAGCGAGAGCTTGTCCAGAACTGACGCCCTGAAAGAGTAGACCGAGTCCCCTACCGAAAAGAGATGCCCCAGTTTTCGTTGGGAAGTCGTCTTGCTTAGCAGTAAACCCGTATCAAAATCTAGCG
>JBCCKZ010000331.1:0-6284 GCA_039027135.1 Planctomycetota bacterium | reverse complement strand
TGGTCTTCGGTCACCGCCCAAAGGACATCGTCGCGGTATGGATGAGTGGCGATTCCCATGACGTTGATGTTGCCAGCATCGCCGATGGTGATTCCGTTATTGATGGGGGTCCATGTACCGGCTGCACCATCGCTGTAACTTCGAAAAAGTCCTTGTCCGTAAACGGCGATGTACATGGTGTTGCCGTTTCCACCGCCGTATTCAGCGTCAACAATATTTCCACCGGGAGCTGGGTGAGCCCACTCTGACCAGTTCAGACCCTCATTGGTGGTTGTCCAAATCTTACCATCGAAGGCATTTGGAATCGTACCACTTCCATCAGGTGGGAATCGCCGGTGGTCACCTTCAAACGCTAAGACGCGATTGTTGTTGTTGGGGTCATACAGAACCTTTTCGATGGGGGCCGTCCATGCATATTCACCTTTGCCGCTATTGACTTCGGCTTGGGCGATTCCATTGCGTCGTAGTTCCCATGTTTCGCCGGCATCGCTGCTAAAGTGAGGTCCAGACGCGGTCCCTGCCCAGACCTTCTGCGGATTGGTTGCTTGCGAAGGGTCCCAAGTGAAATCACCGATCAGAATGCTCTCCCAACCGGTGTGATCGTTGTTCCAGCTCGCACCGCCGTCCGTGCTGAGCGTTGCCCCGAGCACATCACCGCCAACAAGGATGCGGCTTGAGTCGCCCGGTTGGATACTGATGGAGTCAATGCGTCCTCCTGGACCCGGTTCACCGAGAGGAAGGAAGTTGCCGATCCCCGCGGCGAGAAGCGCGCGATGTTCGAGCTGTTCAAAACGCGAAATACGCTGCCGACGAGAGCCATTGGCGTTCTGGTTCTTAGCCACGGTTGGACGAAGAACTTGCCTTAGGAAATGACGTGCGGACATGACTGCTCCAATGGAAAACAAAAAGTTGGGCACCCACAGACATCCTCCGCACTCAGTTCTCTAACGGCTAAAGTGAGATAAAGTCACTAAAATCGCAAACTAAGGGGCTGTGAATTTCGCTGGGCGATTTGGCCGTTTCGGCCACGCACGGCGTATCGAGATCAAACCTTGAGTCGAAGCGTCGAATCTTGCTACGGACTGCAGATTGGAGTTTGCCCGTAGATGCAAGTTGAAGCGACCATCATGACCGTCTGCCAGCGTTTGTCTCACGCACTGAGGCAATGCGTTAGCCTATTTTTTCTCAGCTTTCAGCTGATCGCGATGGATGCGATTCAGTTGGTCGGCGAGGAGGTGGAGTTTGGTGGGCCACAGATCGCGCCAGAGCTGATCTATGCGTCGATCGCAGCGGATCCCAACTCGGCGCCCCTCTTTGACGATGCCGAGGAAGAGATTCCAAGGTTTCGGAAATCATTCTTTCAGGGTTTTGAATGGAAAGCTGGCCACCTAATTGATCTTGGAGATGAGGCGGGCGGCCTTGATGTAACCTTCCAAGATGCACGGGTGAGTTTCGGATTGCCGCTTGGAAGCCTCGATAACATTTTGGGCATTGCTCCATTCTTTAGAACAACACATCTCAATGGACCAACGACCGTTGATGTTCCGGAGACACTGTTTGACACTGGGGTCGGATTCTTTCACCAAAAAAAGTGGTCAACTCGATGGTCGACGACGATTTTGGTTAGCCCCATGGTGAGAAGTGATTTCTCAACAAGCGACGATGCATTCCGTTTATTTGGTCTAGGACTTGCGACTTGGAAGGCAAACGATCAGATCGATTACTCAATTGGTGTGCTCCACCTCGATCGCGAAGATGTGAGCGTTCTGCCCGTGTTTGGATTTGTTTGGCGTCCTTCTAAAAGATGGCGCTTCGACGGCATGATGCCGCAACCTAAAGTCTCCTATCGGTTGTGGAAAGACGGTAGTCGCGAGGAAGCATGGGCATCGATTGGTGGTGCTTTTGGTGGAAACTCTTGGAGTGTCAAACGCGATGATCCTGCGACGATGAGTCGTGTAGTTGATCAGCTAACGCTTCGCGATTTTCGAGTCTTCGGCGAGTATCAACTTGTGCGATCGGGCCGGCGAGGTTGGCTTGTTCAGGCGGGCTATGCCTTTGGACGTTCGCTCGAGTACGAGAAGCTGGATTTGGAGATTGATCTCGATGATGCGTTATATCTGGAAGCCACGCTCCAGTTCTGAACCGCTAAAGCGTTGTTCGGGTGCTAGCTGAGCTCTATTCTTTGCGCAGCGATATCAAAGAGTGCTTACGCAGTTATGCGGCATCCGGCTCATGCCCCACTCTACCAGTCCCCATCAATCAGGCGTATCGAGATACGGATCCTGCCCTATCTCTCGCTGCATTTTTTTGCGTTCTTTTTCATGATGCAAAAGCACCATGCGATCTCGGAAGTGCTTCCGTTCGACCTTCAGTTGCGCTCGACGAAACAACTTGCCGTAGCTATCGGCACCACCGATGAATTCACCTTTTGACTTGAGCTTCTCGCCTCGCTTCAT
This sequence comes from Planctomycetota bacterium, assembly GCA_039027135.1. Lineage (GTDB taxonomy): Bacteria > Planctomycetota > Planctomycetia > Pirellulales > Pirellulaceae > Rubripirellula. Next base: position 3,828 of record JBCCKZ010000331.1, on the reverse strand, counting down.
GCCAAAGCCCGACTCAAGGATGTCATCATCCAGTGCAAGGTATTGCCTAAACGAACCTTGGTCACCCTGACGTCCACATCGGCCGATCAGTTGGCGATCAATTCTTGCCGCATCATGGAGTTCAGTGCAAATGACGTGCATCCCGCCCATGGACTCCACGCCGTCGGTCAGTTTGATGTCGGTACCCCGTCCCGCCATGTTCGTCGCGACTGTGACTTTCCCTTCACCACCGGCTGCGGCGACAATTTCGGCTTCCGCTTCGACATTATTGGCATTGAGCACCTGGTGTTGGATGCCTACCTCATCAAGCATGCGTGAGAGCAATTCGCTTTTATCGATTGATCTTGTTCCGATGAGGATGGGCCGATGTTCGGCGTGAACAGCTTGAACTTCCTCGATGATCGCCTCGAACTTTTTCTCCATGTTCCCGAAAACGCGGTCGGGAAGTTGTTCCCTTCTAGGGGGTTTATTGGTTGGGACTCGCAAGACAGGTGTTCGGTAGATACGACGCAGCTCGCGTGCGCTCGTGGCTGCCGTTCCGGTCATCCCAGCCAAATTAGGGTAGCGAAGGAATAAGTCTTGCACGGTAATCCGAGCTGCTTGGCCCGTGGGAACACTAATCTCGATTTCCTCTTTGGCTTCGATGGCTTGGTGAATCCCGTCACGCCACTTTCGTCCTTCAGCCAAACGCCCGGTGAACTCGTCGACGATGACGATTTCGTCGACGCCCTGATCACCAGGACGAATGACGTATTGTCGGTCGAGGAGAAATTCTCGATGCACTTTAATGGCACGCTCGGTGTACTCGTACATGTCCACCAGGCCCATGGTGCGGACAAGGTCCGGCTTGGGGAGTGAACGAAGCATTTGGCGGCCGCGAGCGTTCAGCTCGTATTGCTTCGTATCTGGATCGATGATGTAGTGCTCCTCGATTTCGAATTGCGGAGCATGTTCGGCCGCCCACCGGTAGGTTTCGACGATTTGGTCACGGACATTGTCTTCAATCGATCCGATGATTAGGGGCGTTCGTGCTTCGTCGATCAGGATACTATCCGCTTCATCGACAAGGCAGAAATGCATCCCCCTCATCACGACCTCATCACCGCTTCCGGAGAAACCACCTCCACCGTCACCAAGCATCTCGGTTTGCAAACGATTCTGAGCCCTTAACAGCAAACGGTCTCGAAGAAAATCAAATCCAAATTCCTTTGCGGTGCCATAGGTCAGGTCAGCTGCATAGGACTTGCGACGAGATGTCTGATCGTCTTGGGTTTGGATGATCCCGACCTCCAAACCCAGCGCCTTGTAGAGGGGGCTCATCCATTCGGCATCACGTTTTGCCAGGTAGTCATTGACTGTTGCCAAGTGGGCACCGCGTCCCACCAGCGAATGGAGATACATGGGAAGCGTCGCAGTGAGGGTCTTTCCCTCACCGGTTTGCATCTCCGCAATGTAGCCTTCGAAAAGCGAAATCCCACCAATGATCTGGACATCGTAGTGACGCATTCCCAGCGTGCGGCGGCCTGCCTCACGTACCAGCGCGTAGGCGTCGGGAAGTAGCTTGGAGAGCTTCTCACCGGCCATCGCGTTGTATCGGATCTCGAGCGATCTCTTTCGCAATGACTCGTCATCGAGTCTCGTTAGCTCGTCCGCCAGGTCATTGATCTGCGCGAGCTGTTTTCGCCATCGGATGAGCTGAGGCCGGATACCCTGACGCGAAACCACTGAAAGGTTCCGTCCGGTATCGTGAGCCCGGCGCTGATTGGCCTCCGAGTCGCCGCTGGTTACCCCAAGATTCAGCACTTCGTCGTCCGAAGCATCGCTTTCTGAGGGGGTGGGTGGAACCGACGACATAGCGAGATCAAAGAGAAGTTGGACTAAGGCTGAATTTTAGTGGTCAACGGATGGTTGTCGAAGATGTAGGCACGCTATCTGAGACAAGATAGGTGTCTCTCGTGTCAAAAGGGGAGGTTTGGGGCGAGTGTTCCTGGAGTAGCGATAGAGCTACACGATTGGATCAAAGCGGACGATCTTAACTTTCAAGTCATTCTGTGTTCCCGGACTGTACGAGAGTTACCATGAAAACAACTATGCGACGATTGGCGTTAATGGCGGTCATTGCCGGCGTCGGCGTTTATTCATCCGCAGCGTATGCGGAAACGGGGGTCGTTGGTGATCTCCCGGGTTTTGGCGAAGATGCCTATTTCCATGCTGATGGCGTTTACGGCGTCGAGAAAGACATTGCTGAGGCGGAAGCCAAGGCGAAGGCGGCCATCGAAAAGAAAGCACAACCCGCTCAACCGATTCAGCCAGTTTCACACGCACAGGCTGACTTTGTCGCCGGCCCCGTTGAAGGAACCGTCGGCGACGTCGAGCCCGTTCATCACGAGACTTCTTGCACATCGTGTGGACCAATCGACGCGAGCTGTGGCTGCGAAGTGACTTGCGATACTGGTTCGGATTGCTGCGGCGAAGTTTCGTGCGGCGTGGAAGCTTCATGTAGTTTGGAAGCTTCATGTGGCGTAGAGCCCGCATGTGGCTGCGACAGCGGACACGGAAAGCTGATGAATCTGTTCGACCGCGGGGGGCGCGACCGCTGGTTGAAGGCCGAGGCATTGCTCTGGTTCCCCGAAGCACGCGATTCACCACCGCTGGTGATTCGAAGCGATGCTGGGACAATCCCAAGCGCACCTGATGATCGTGATGTTCCTGTTGCAGGATTCCAAACTCTGTTTGGTGATGAGCTTGCTGGTGAGCTTTCTGGAGGCGTTCGAGTCGACAGTGGTGTTTGGCTGACGGACAACTTTGGAATTGGCGGCCGTTTCTGGTGGCTCGGCGATAACGAAGAGTCGCTCAGCGCCACTGGTGATGGCTCGACTGGATCACTTGGATACTCCTTTTTCGATTCAGACGACGGCGAAGAAGACGCCGTCGTGATCGCCATCGATCTGGCTGTAGGTGCAGCTGATCCTGATCGTGCTGGCACGATCACCGCTGACACGTCTCTCGATATGTGGGCCGCAGAAGCTTATGGTCGAATGAGATTCACTTGCAGCAAGAACTGCCAACTGAACCTCTTGGGTGGCTACTCGCACATCAACGTTGACGATTCACTGAGAATCAACGGAACGACAACGGTTACGGCAGCAAACGCTAGTGGTGCCACAATCGGAACAAACTTCACGTTCAATGACATTTTCGAAACCGAGAATGAGTTCAACGGCGGTCAGATTGGCTTTGAGAGCGTGATCAGTCGCGGACGTTGGCTTGCCACGTCACTGACAAAGGTTCACATCGGGAACCTCAACTCGACTCTCACGCAACGTGGCGATCGCACGGTGAGCGTGCCTGGTGGTGCAACACTGAGCGAAGCAAGTGGCGTGCTCGCTGGTGAAGCGATCACGCTGGAACGCGACGAGTTCACTTTCGTTCCAGAAGCGAACTTCAAGCTCGCCTACCTGCTTCGTCCAGGTGTCTCGGTAAGCGTTGGTTACAGCTTCCTGTACTTCGACGACGTGACTTTGGCTGCAAACTCGATTGATCGAATCGTCGACGACGCCGTGATCACGGCTGCAGCAGCCAACTTAAACGGTTGGGACTTCAATCGCGATGGCTTGTTTGTCCACGGAATCGATCTGGGGGCGGTCGTTCAATTCTGATCGACGCATAGTCTACGTCCTGATCGAGTTTCCGTTGATGCCAGTCGCCAATTCGGGAACACACAGTCGGCGAACTGGTAAGACGATTTGATCAGGATATCGATTCAATAGAAAAAGCAGAGGCCGGGTGAGTTATCATCCGGCCTTTGCTTTTTAGTCATGAGGCGGG
>JBCCKZ010000330.1:0-6285 GCA_039027135.1 Planctomycetota bacterium | reverse complement strand
GTTTTGACTTGTTTACCGCTCTTCAAGTGGAGGATTACGCCATCGTCGCCACCTTCGACCTTTGCCATTTGTTCGCTATGTCGGATGATCACACCCTGGTCGCGGAGGAAGTACGAGATGGCATCGATGATTTCGTCATCCAAAAACTCCAACAGCTTTTCTCGGGTGTTGATCAAGTTGACTTTGATGCCCAGGTTTCGAAACATCGAAGCGTACTCAACGCCGATGACGCCCGCGCCATAGATACACATAGATGATGGCTTGTGGGTCATCTCCAAAACGCTGTCACTGTCATAAATCCTGGGATGCTTAAAATCGACTTTGGCTGGCTGGAACGGTCGTGAACCCGTCGCGATCACAAAGTGCTTGGCGGATACCGGTTCATCGCCATCGATGGAGACACGATGTTGGTCAACAAAGCGAGCTTGTCCGCGAAGGATCGGGATATTATTGCGGTCATAGAACGACTGACGCATCGTGACCTGTTTGGCGATGGTACCCTTCGTGCCACGGCGCAGTTGATCGAGTGTCGGCCTCGCATTCATTCCGAGCTCGCGGAGCGTGACGTTGTTCAACGCTGAAACCGTCGCGGTAATTGCGTGCCGAAGGGACTTTGATGGGATGGTTCCCCAGTGGGTACATCCACCGCCAATTTGGCGATATCTCTCCGCCACGGCTACTCTCATGCCCGCCTTGGCACATTGCATCGCGGCGCCTTCGCCGCCTGGTCCCGTACCAATGACCAACAGGTCATAATCGTATTCCGCGGTTGAATTTGGACGGGCCGGTGTGGTCGACGATTCTGTTTTGTTTTCCGTGCTCATGTTGTCCTCACTCATCGAAAATCCCCTTTAATTGACTGGTTACAAAATGAGAGTGGCCGCCGTCCAGTGTGCTGTTAGCTTCGGTGATATTGATGCGAACGTCGAGCGGGTATGTCGTTGGATCGATCAAGCAGCTGCCCAGGGGGCGGAAATCGTTGTCTTTCCTGAGTGCGTGCTGACCGGTTATGCCTTCGATGATCGTGAATCTGCATGCGAAATTGCCGTTGAATCGGGTGATCAGCGTTTGCGGCCGATCCTTGAGTTAGTCAAAGCGAAAGAACTTTGGGTGACTTTGGGGACGCTGCAAATAATTGATGCATCGGACCGTGACGAAAAGAATCGCCAGGTGAGTCCTCGACTCCATAATGCTGCTTGGCTGATTGGGCCAGACGGTTTAGAAGCCACCTATCACAAGATCCACTTGCCGCATTTGGGAGTGGATCGGTTTGTTGATCGAGGTCGAGATGGATACGCGGTTTCCGATGCTGGGGGTGCCAAGATTGGGATGGCAATTTGTTATGACTGTTCTTTCCCCGAGCCGATGCGAGTGCTTGGTCTGCACCAGGCCGATATTGTTGCTCTGGGGACAAATTGGCCATCAACGGCGGCTCGGACCGCCGAAGTTGTCCCGCCGGCTAGGAGCATGGAAAACCACTATTACTTCATTGCCGCGAATCGAGTTGGTGAAGAAAACGGTTTTACATTTTGCGGCAGGAGTTCGATTTGTGGGCCAGATGGTGTGGTTCTAGCCAAGGCTAGTAATGGCGAAGAGCTATTGGTTACCGAAATTGATCTTGAGACGGCTCGTTCAAAGAGAATCGAACGCACCGTCGGGGCACACGTGATTGATCGTTTCGCGGATCGCCGACCGGAGTTCTACGGGGATATCTTGTAGGCCAGGTGAAACGCGGCCTACGAAGACAACACGGTACTACCAGAAAACCCATCGTTTTCGAACGACTGTTCGTCAACCATTCCCGCCAGATCGAGACGACCGCCTACATCGAAGTAGAGCGAATAGGTCACCGGAACCAAGTAGAGCACAACAAACGTTGCGAAGATCTCGCCAAACGCAATGCTCGTCGCCATTGGGATCAAGATCTGCGCCTGGATCGATGTTTCCAACAAGATGGGAAGCAAGCCACCCACGGTCGTCACCGTGGTCAGGAGCACCGGCCGAAACCTTCTTCGACCGGCTTCCAAGAGCGCCTGTTGAAGCGGCATGCCACCTCGTACTCGAGCGTTAATGAAGTCAATCAGCACGATTGAGTCATTAATGACGATACCGGTCAGGGCGATGATGCCGTAAAGGCTAAACAGGGTGAGTGGAATGTTGAGCAGTAGGTGACCGATGACGGCACCTAGGACACCAAATGGGATGATCGCCATCACCATAAGCGGTTGAATCGAGCTTTTGAACTCGATCGATAGCAGCACGTACATCGCCATCAAAGCGACTCCGAAACCAACCGTCATCGAAAGGAAGCTTTCGGCGCGGCGTTCTTGCTGTCCCTCCCAGCGGACTCGAACCGAAGGATATCTTTCAATGAGTCCAGGCAAGAAGTTTTCCTTGAGATCATTGACGATCTTATCAGCGTTGTTGGCATCCTCATCCAAGTCACACGACACGGTGATCGCCCTTGCTTGGTCGATTCGCGTGATCGAGGAATAAGAACGGACAACGTCAACCTCGGCCAATTCGGTGATGGGACGCTCGATCCCGTCTGCCGTTCGCACACGGATCTCGTCAAAGTTCAGAAGTGACCTTCGATCTTCTCTTGGGTAAGTCACCATGATCTTGACCTCGTGCCGGCCACGTTGAACACGCATGACTTCTTCACCGTAGTAAGCCGCGCGAACGGTTTCGGCAAGGTCTGAGGTGCGAACGCCGGTGGCAAAAGCCTCGGGCTTAATGCGAAAGCGGTATTCCCATTTACCGGGTACGGCATCGTCTTTGATATCTGAAATACCCGGATAGATGGCTAGCCTTTCCTTGCACTCTTCGACGGCAGCCTCTAGAGCGGGAACATCCAGGGATGACCCGAGCAATTTGAACTCAATGGGTGCACCACCCGACCCGAATGATCGAGTGCCTAAAAACAGCTCTTCCGTTCCTGTGATTGGACCGACTTCGCTACGCCATTGCTCAACGATCTTGCGTGAAGGAACGTTTCGGTCTTCGCTTGCGACCAACTCCACTTCAACGCTACCGCGATGCGAACCGCTTGCGCCGCCATCGCCGCCGAAGCCACCCGTGCTAGCACCGATGACTCGGTAAGAGGTATCGGCAATCGGATTGCCTTCGGCTTCGTATCGATCAGCGACTCGCCAGAATGCGTCTTCGATTCTCCGCGTCGCGGCGGCTGTGACCGACGCCGGCGTCCCATCGGGAAAGGTTACCGCCGCGTTCAACGAGTTGCCATCTAGCTTCGGGAAGAAACTGAACTCCAGGATCCCGCTCCGCTGCACGGCGGCCGTCAGGATTAGCGACGAGGCACAGAACGAAAGCACGACCAAGCGATTGTTCAGGCTCCAGCGAAGCGTTGGCGTGTACACGCTTCGTATGTAGCGATCTAATCCACTAGTGCATCTCTGACCGAGCCAGGCCGCGGGTCGAAGCAGCACCTTAAACGGGTAGAAAATCACGCCAAACGCCTTCATGATGATGTTGTCCTCATGAGCCAAGTGGCTTGGCAAGATTGTCAGGCATTCGATTAATGAGACCGTCAACATCGCGATCATTGCGGCCGGCAACACGGACGTGAATTTGCCCATTCGTCCACTGACAAAAAGCAGCGGCGCGAATGCAATCACAGTCGTAAGCACGGCTACCGTGACCGATGGGATGACCTCGAGAGTCCCTTCATAGGCCGCTCGGATGAACGGCTTGCCCATTTCACGGTGAGAATGAATGTTCTCGCCGACAACGATTGCGTCATCAACGACGATGCCCAGCGCCATCACAAAGGCGAACATAGAAATCTGGTTGAGTGTTTGGCCAGTCAAGTAAAGGAAGACACCCGAGGTCAGCAGTGAGAATGGAATTCCCAACGCAACCCAAAAGGCCAACCGAGGCTCAAGGAAGAGCATCAAAAGCAGGAATACGATTGCCAGACCCTGCCAACCGTTCTTGATCAAAAGGTTCAAACGATTTCGGACTTCGATGGACTCATCACTCCAGGTGATGGTGTCGTAGCCTGGTGGCAGTTCAGCGTTTTCGAGGACCTCTTCGACCCCATCGATTAAGTCGAATAGATCTTCCGAAGAGCTTCGTGAAACGCTCAGCGCCAACGCCGGTCGGCCGTTGATGAAGTTCATGGCTGTGGCGTCGGCAAACTCGTCGCGCACTGTGCCGAGATCGCCAACCTTGAGAACACCACCACTCGATTCGGTAACTAGCGGTAGCTCGGAAAGCTCAGAGCCGGTGACCCGACGATTGTTTCCGCGTAGCAAGATCTCCTGGGATGGTGATCGGATTGAACCAGCAGGCAGCTCTCGATTTTCACGTCGGATGATGTCTGCCGCGTCGGTCAGTGACAGCCCGTGAGCACGCAGCTTCTCTTCAGGAATCTCAATATCGATTTGGAATTCCTTTGCGGCGAGAAAGCCAATTTGAGCGACTTCGGGAACGTCAAGCAGATCAAGACGCAAGCGTTCCGCAACTTCGCGTAGTTGCAACTCGGCGTAGCTGGCCGCCGACAGGTCTGAGTCGGAGGCCGCAGCCGAGACATCGACCACCTTGGGGCCGAGCACGCCGACGCGAATCGAAGCTCGCCGGCGCGTCAAAAGAGAAATCTGTGGATCTTCAGCTTCGAGAGGAAAGCTGGGGATTCGATCGATATTGCTGCGAACCTCGTCTAGCACTCGATCGGGCGATCGGCCTCCAGCGACCAATTCCAGGTAAACCCGGCATTGCCCCTCGGCGGCGCCAGTTGTGACTTTTTTGACTCCTTCAATGCTACGGACGGCTTCCTCAATCTTCTGGCCGATTCCTTGCTCGACTTCCTGGGGGGCGGCACCGGGGTACGGAACCGTGATGGTGATCTGATCCAGCTCGAATTCGGGGAAGGTCTCCCGACGCATCTGCGTGAAGCAAAACATGCCCACGGCCATCGCCGTGACCATGCACAGGTTCAGTGCTGAGTGGTTTTCGATGGCGGCTTTGACGATCCCCTTCATGCTCCGGTATCCCCTTTGGAATCAGCATTGGCTTTTGGTTTCTGCATCGCACCGCTGGCTTCGGCCCCAGTCAGCCTTTGTTCGCTAGGCCGACCGGGCCCACCCGGGCGGCCACGCATGCCGGTACCTTCAATGTTCACAGGGCGACCGCTGGGAGGACCACCCCGAGCCCCTGGACCACCCGGGGCCCCCGGACCACCCCGAGCCCCCGGACCACCCCGGCCACCCGGACCGCCTCCCGAGCCCCCACGACCCTTTGCGGCTAGTTTCGCCATTGCCGCTTTGTCGGAAGCATCGACCACATTCATGCCGACCGTGGGTGTGGCCAGAGGCGAGGTGACGACAGCTTCGTTCGCGGAGAGTGCCGCGATTCCACCGACCGAGTAAACCAAAGCCATATCGCCTTGGCTTCCCGCGACGCGGATCTGTCTTGATTGAAGCTGTCCATCAACGACGACCCAAACCCTCTGGCCTGGTTGGATAGCCGACTGAGGGATCGATAGCAAGGACATCGGTGGATTAATGGCAATGTTCACTTTGACAAACATGCCACTTAATAGAGCAGGTCCACGCACCGGAGGTTGTTCGTCCGGATTCCGTTCAAGGAGCTGGTTGATTCTCGACTCTTCAGTACACAGTGTCGATTGTCGAGGGGACTCCACGGCTGCCCGCAATGCGGCCATGCGAGTTGCCGGATCGATGCCAGCTCCATCAAGGCGATCGACGTAGGCTTCCCAGGCATACGTTGAATCACCGACGTCATAGGTAACGACTGCTTCAACGCGGGGCAACTTGTATGAAGCGAGGCCGCTGGTGAAATCGAGATCGGTAGCTTCCAAGGAACCCTTACGCGCCAACTCCCCTTTGCGGATCCAATCCAATTCTCGGCTGTCTAGTTTGCAAGAGATATCGAGCCGCGATGTGTCCTGCAGAATCGCAATCGCTCCACCAGTTTGAAGATAGCCATCTTGTTGAACAGATTCCTGGACAATCAATGCATCAATCGGAGCAACGATCTCGGTGCGTTCCAAAGACAGTTTCGCTCGATCGATGTTGGCTTGGCTGAGTTGCTTGGCACTTTCGAGTCTGACTCGTCTTGTCGCTAGAAGGTTGTTCTGGTCACGGAGTGTTTGAAGTGAATTGCGAGTGGTCAACTCAGCTCGAATTGCGGCGTCAACCTCGCTGGCCGACGCGGCACCTCGTTTCAGAAGGTCTTCGTTTCGGTTGACTGACCGTGTGTCAATCGCGAGTTGTTGTTCAGTCGCCTTGATTTGGTTTTTGG
>JBCCKZ010000329.1:0-6299 GCA_039027135.1 Planctomycetota bacterium | reverse complement strand
GTTCTCGGGTGCACGCGTTTGGCAAGAAACTACACCGGACGAGATTTGATCGTCATGTTCAATGGCGACTACCACGGCATTTTGGATGAAGTCATAGCTCGAGGAAGCAAGAAACTCAAGAGCTTCCCCGCAGCCACGGGAATTCCCAAGAAGCATGTTGAGAGCACACTGATCCTTGACTACGGGAGTGACGAATCGCTGCAGATCATTCGCGATAATCTCGACGATATCGCAGGCATTTTGGTCGAACCCGTTCAAAGTCGGCGGCCTGAGCTCCAGCCGAAGGAATTTGTTCAAGAACTCGCGCGAATCACCAAGAATGATCCCGCCGCGTTGATATTCGATGAGGTGATCACGGGGCTAAGAATTGGTCTCGGTGGCGCTCAAGAGCACTTCGGTGTCAAGGCAGACTTGGCGTCGTATGGGAAGATCGTAGGCGGCGGTATGCCAATTGGAGTGCTCGCTGGTAAAGCCAAATACATGGACGGACTTGACGGAGGGAATTGGGACTTTGGCGACGATAGCCGACCTGAAGCTGGCATGACCTACTACGCGGGGACCTTCGTTCGGCATCCACTGACATTGGCCGCATCGAAAGCCATCCTTCAGCATCTCAAGGCTGGCGGAAAGCCAATGTACGAACGACTGAATAAACTCGGTGACTACCTTGCTGATGAAATGAATCGTGTGTTCGAGGAGCTTGACGCACCAATGTTCCTCGCCCATTTCGGATCGCTCTTCAAGATCCAGTTTCATCAGGAGCTGGTTTACAGCGAAGTGTTTTTCGCGGGCTTGCGACGACGAGGAATGCACATTTGGGATCATCGTCCCTGTCTTCTGACACTGGCCCACCAACGCGAGCACATCGACGCGATCGTGGCGGCAACCTACGACACCATCCTTGAATGCCAAAAGCATGGCTTCATGCCGGGCGATGGATACAAGAAATCAACCAGTGATCTTGATTCAAGCCGCCCTCCACAAGTGGGTGCCAAGCTCGGCACGGATGAGCTTGGCAAACCGGGGTGGTTCATCCCTGACACTCTAAACCCAGGCCAATTCGTACAAGTAGGTTTGAATTTGTAGATAGAACTTTACTCTCACTCTGGAAGCACAAGCTTTATTCTCCCTCTGGGAGAGTCGGGCTCTAAGGCCCGGAGAGGGCTTTGGAAGTGTGAAGGACGAAGTTCGAAGTGTGACATCCACGTGCGTGAATCCTTCAAACATCACCCTTCTCACTTCAAACTTCATTTGTCCTCCCCGGCCGTTGAAATGTCCGACTCTCCCAGAGGGAGGGTAAGTAAACACATAGCATCAAACAACTGAAAAACTGCACGACCTCCAAGCGGGAGGGTAAGCAGTAATCGTTGAAAAATCAAAGAACAGCAACACACCATGAACACATTCAATCTCGCTGCCCCAAGCATTGACGCCAGTAGCTTCGTTACCGGAACAACGTCGGCCGTCCATGCGAGCACTGAGGCTCAGCTGGAGATCTGGCTGTCCAGTAATCAGAGTACGGAGTCTAACTGCGCGTACAACGAGATTAGCTCGCTGGATTTAAATGGAACGTTCGATTCTCATGCTATCCAAACGGCAATCCAACACGTCATTCAGCGTAACGAGTCTCTTCGTTCAACTTTTAGTGATGATGGTCGCTCGGTCATCGTTCACGAATACTCCGAGCTTGATTTCAAGTTGTTCGACTGGTCAAAATTGGATCCAGGATTGCAACAGAATCATCATGACGAATTGATTCGCAAAGAAGGTTCGACTCCCTTCGATTTGGTAAATGGCCCGCTGATTCGCTTTGTTCTTGCAAACCTAGGTCCTGATCATCATCGATTGACATTCAATGCCCATCACATCGTGATGGATGGGTGGTCCTTGGCCTTGTTCTGTCGCGATCTCGGCTATTTTTATGATCGAGAGGTTGGTAAAGAACCATCACCATTGCCTCCAGTTGTTCAATACAAAGCTTACGCGGAGGCGATGGAGGCGTATGGAAAGTCGGATCAATGCCGAGACGATGAGAAATTCTGGATTGATCAATTCGCCGACGGTATTCCCGTGCTGGATTCACCTATTGAGTTTTCTCGGCCGACATTGAAGACCTATCGAAGCGAAAGATACGAACATCGTATCGACGCGTTCCTGTCCGAGAAAGTTCGGCAAGTTGGCGCTAAGCAAGGGTGTAGCCTGTTCAACACGATGCTGGCCGCATTCAATGCCTACCTGGGCCGTTTAACCGGGGCTGATGATCTGTGCGTAGGTATTCCGACGGCCGGCCAAGCAGCGATGGACACGCAAGATCTCATCGGATTCTGTGTCAATACGATGCCATTTCGTTCAAAGGTTGATGCTAGTGCTTCTTTCGAACAGTTGTTGACGTCAACTCGAAAGACGTTGCTCGATGCATTTGAGCATCAGAGGCTTTCGTTTGGAACTTTGCTCCGCTTGCTTGCACCGCCTCGCGATCCCAGTCGATCCCCCATTGTTGACGTTTCATTCAATTTGGACCCGGTTGTCGATCTATCTCAAGCTGGATTTAGTGATCTCGACGTAAGCGTTTGTGTTGAACCCAGATGCTTCGAGAAGTTCGAGTGGTTCATCAACGGTGTGATACACCAAGACAAGTCGATCGAGTTGCAAATCCAATACAACGCCGATCTGTACTCCCGCAACGCGATTGAATTCTATTTTCAAGGCTTTAGCGCTTTCTTAGAAGGTGTCGTCGCTGATCCTGCGAAGAGAGTCAGCGACTACCACTTGATGAGCATCGAGCAACGTCAACAAGTGGTAGTGGATTGGAATCAAACGAATCTCGACTACCCAGTGAATTCGACGCTTCACCAAGAATTCAGCCGGCAAGCTGCCGAGACGCCTGAGCATATCGCCGTCGAGTTTGAAGGCAGTCGACTGACTTATTCGGAGGTCGAATCACAGTCGAATCGTATCGCACGATTTCTTAAGGATCGAGGTGTACGCGCAGGTGATCTGGTCGGCATTTGCGTCGAGCGAAGTGAGCAGATGCTTGTCAATCTTCTTGGAATCCTCAAATCTGGAGCTGGCTACGTGCCACTCGATCCGGCTTATCCGAGCGATCGCCTTAAGTACATGTGTGATCACTCCGAGCTTTCTCTGATAATCACGCAGGGGCGTCTGCGCGAACGAGTTGCCGAGTTCGGCAAGGAATTCGTTGAGATCGATCGATGTTCCGATGACATTGACACCTTCGACGATGCAGCGGTGCAAGTGCAAAGCGACCCCTCGGATATTTGCTACGTGATCTACACCTCCGGATCCACCGGCAAACCCAAGGGAGTCCAGGTGCCGCACGGCGCGATTGTGAACTTCCTTTACTCGATGCAAAAAGAGCCGGGGTTCAACGCGGAAGATTCCATTCTTGCGGTTACGACGCTGTCCTTCGATATCGCCGTGTTGGAACTTTACCTTCCAATCGTTTCGGGTGGAAAGGTTGTCATTCTCGATTCGGCAACGGCAGCCGATGGTGGTGAACTCGCACAGCGAATTGGACGACATGAGATTTCACTTCTCCAGGCAACGCCGTCAACGTGGCGTTTGCTGATTCAAGCAGGTTGGAATGGAAAGACAGACTTGAAAGTGCTTTGTGGTGGTGAGCCCATGCCTCAGGATCTTGTCGCGCCGCTTCTCGAGCGTTGCGCGGAGCTTTGGAACATGTATGGCCCAACGGAAACGACCGTTTGGTCGGCCATTTATAGGATTGCCGACGCGAAGGCACCGATACTAATTGGCAAACCAATTGGAAATACTCAGGTCTACCTGCTTGACTGCAATGGCAACGAAGTCCCGCCAGGGTGCGAAGGGCAGCTGTTCATTGGTGGTGCGGGCGTGACACTGGGCTATCGAGCACGTCACGACTTGACTGAGGACCGCTTCATTCGGAATCCTTACCGCAGCCCTTTCAAGGACTATGTCAGCGATCGGATTTACAACACCGGCGATATTGCAAAATATCGTTTTGATGGGAATCTGGAATTCCTTCGAAGGAATGACAAGCAAGTCAAGGTCCGTGGGTTTCGTATCGAATTGGGTGAGATCGAACAGACACTCAAAACGCATCCAGCGGTTGAGCAAAACGTCGTGATCGTTCGCGAAGACTCGCCGGGAGATTCGAAGCTGGTCGCCTATTGGATCGCAAAGTCGGATCAAGAATGCAATGCTTCTGATTTTCGAACGCACCTTCGCGCTTCGTTGCCTGGCTACATGATCCCACATCACTTCGTGCAGCTTGATCAGATGCCGCAGACGAACAATGGGAAGATCGATTACAAGCAATTGCCAAAACCAAGTGCTGATTCAACGTCAGATAAGCCTTCGACCGAAGATCAAGCATTGACGTCCGCTGAAGTCTATTTCATTGATGCATGTTCGAATGCGCTGGAGCATAGAGATATCTTGCTCGATGACACGTTCTTCGACGTGGGCGGGCATTCACTGCTTGTGATGGAGCTGATTGCCCGTGTCGAAAAAGAAATCGGAATCAAGCTCGGGCCACAAGACTTCTTGGTCAACACGATCCGACAGTTGGCCGAAAAGCTTGAGTCAGCCAATCAATTTTCTCGGTGTGCTGAATCACATGATAATTGTGTCGCGGATGAAGTGAGCCGTGACCCGAATACGAGCGAAGGGGCCGGGCAAAGACGAATCGAGCCAATCCGTGGTTTCGAACCTGACCATTCTCCTCACGCCGCGACACTGCCCGATACCTTTGCAGCTTCGCCGCAACCTTCCCACGATTTATCCAAGTCTTGCATGGAAAACCGAGAGAGTTTTTTGAAAAAGCTGAGGGGATTCTGGGATTGATATGAGTGCGAGATTCTTCGGTTCAGAATCATTGAGTTTGCATGGCGTTTATCGTCCGCCTCGCTCAGTCGATGATACCATCAAGAGTGTGCTGATTTGCCCGCCTATTGGGCACGAGTATCTCCGCACTCATTGGGCTTTGAGACTGCTTGCGAAACAACTCGCTCGCAAGGGAAATCACGTCCTCCGATTCGATTACCGAGGTCTTGGAGATTCGAGCGGTGATCCATCTGACGTCGTGTCCATTGACCAATGGTTGGAAGACATTGATTTTGCTGTCGAACATCTGAAGGAGGTTTCTGACGCGGATTCAGTCATGATGCTGGGACTGCGTATGGGAGCAAGCATGGCTGCCCAAACTGCAGCTCGGCGTGAAGATGTGAACTCAGTCGTTCTTTGGGAGCCAGTGGTCAGCGGAAGCGATTACTTGCGACGACTCCGTAAGACGCATCAGCTGATGATCGATTTGTGGTATGGAGAAGTTGAAACGGTCAATGATGAATCGTCCGAAGAGGTTTTGGGCACGCTCTATCGGCGGGAGCTGCTCGATGAGATTGGTCGTTGGTCTCTGAATCTCGATTCGTTGGAAGTCCCTCAATTGGTCGTTCAGTTGCAAGATGATTCCTTTGAATCGACATGGCTCGCTTGGCAGAAACAACTTTCCGTCACAGATGAACGTTCCTGGGACAAGCTTTCGGATCTGGAACTCGCTTGGCTCCGTCCTCGGACATCCAACATGATCAGTCGGATGATTGATGAAATGTTTGAGCGACTAGAGCAACGGGAGATGCTTTCAGGCTCTCGTGAATTGGAAGGGGTTTTGACATGACTGAACACGCTTATCAGTTTGGGCCCCTTGGATCGTTGACCGGAATACTCAATTATCCCGATGGAGTCGATCCGGAAGCACCTGTCGCAATCATTCTCAACGCGGGAATCGTTCATCGAGTGGGGCCGTTTCGCCTTCATGTTGATCTTGCCAGAGCTCTGGCATCAAGAGGCGTTGCTAGCCTGAGAATGGATCTTTCCGGACTCGGGGATAGCGAAACTCGAAGAGACCTACCGGAAGGCGTGGACCGAGCAAAGTTAGATGTCGACGATGCAATGAGTGCGTTGGAGGAAAGTCATGACATCCGACAATTCGTTCTGATTGGGCTTTGTAGCGGGGCTTACAACGCTCATCAGGTTTGTGTCGCTGATCCGCGTGTAGTCGGAGGAGTGTTTATGGATGGAGTGGTCTTCGAGACGCCGGAGCATAAACGTCGGATGCTCAAGCGTCGGTTGCGGTATCGTTTCTTACGCAACGCAGTGAAGAAACGTCTCGATCCGAATGCATTGCATTCTGATGAGAATAGTGACTCCGCTGAATTCTTTACCAATGATAAGCCAGCTTGGGAGATCGCCGGGGAAGTTGAGGCGATGTTGCGTCGGGAGATGCAGCTGCTCTTTAT
>JBCCKZ010000328.1:0-6329 GCA_039027135.1 Planctomycetota bacterium | reverse complement strand
ATCGCGGTTCAAAGAGTGACCTCAGCGTATCGCTTTCAAGCCAATTTTTTTCAGATTGAAGTAGCCCGCCTCATTGCAGTCTGGCGACAGAGAATCAACGACATGAAACAACTCTTTTTGATCGCACTCTCGAGCTGTCTGTTTGCTTACTCTACATTGTCGATCGTTCACGGCGGTGACTTGCAACTGAATGAAACCGAAACCACGATTCAGATAACTCTTCGCGGCAAGCCGGTTCTCGAATACGTCAAAGTGGCAAGTCCCGTTCCAGATGGAATTGAACGACACTTTGAGCGTAGCGGATACATTCATCCGATTTACGCTCCAACCGGGCAGCAAATCACCGGAGACTATCCAGTCGATCACGCCCATCAACATGCTTTGTTTTTTGCCTGGACAAAATCGAATTATGACGGTCAGAAAACGGATTTTTGGAATCAGGCGAAACAACTAGCCGGGGTTGAATTCCGAGACATCGTGAATACTGAAAAATCTGATGAACAGGTTTCCTTCAGTACGAAGCATGCGTTCACCGTAGGAACGGGCGACAAAAAGACTGATGCCCTCTACGAGACGTGGACGGTCACAGTATTTCTCACACCAGACGACCATTTCCTCTTCGACATCGAAAGTGTTCAACAATGCGCTGCGGACATTCCGCTATCCATTGAGGAGCACCACTACGGCGGCATGGCCATACGCGGGAATATACAGTGGCTAAAGGAACACGGTGACCAAAGCATCCATCCGGGAGACCTAAAATTTCTGACAAGCGAAGGAAAGGACCGTTGGGAAGGCAATCAAAGCCGTCCGAACTGGGTGGCGATGAATGGAAAGATCGATGGCCAAGAAGTGTCACTGACGGTGTTTTGCAGTCCTCACAATTTCCGGGCACCGCAACATGTTCGTTTGCATCCCAACAAACCTTACTTCTGCTTCGCACCCGCAGCGGGTGGCAAGTTCGGAATCGAGCCTGGGCAAGAGTTCGTTTCTCGTTATCGTTTTCTGGTGATGTCCCGGACGGTCGATACAGAAACGGCATCAAAATACTGGGAAAAATATCGCCGAACGAGCAAGTGATCCATCAAGGAAGATGGTCGTTGAACTTAACGCCGAAACTCTATTCGCACCGATTGGGTGAATTCTGCTAAGACGGTTCGGGAAGCACAGCACCGGTTCGGGCATCGACGCGGTGTAGTCGCGTCACTTCTCCGGTGGAAGAATCCCCTGATTTCAACGAAACCAACCAATAGGGATCTTGGGCAACATTTGCTGCGACCATGGCACGACGAATCTCAGCATCATGCACACCATTCTCGCTGTAGAGCTTGGCATGAAATTCCTTCTCACGCTGAATCTTTTCCCGATCAAACAATACGGCAGAACACCTCGTGCCTGGCGGGATGTTTCCAAAGTGCTCGATCACGATCATGATCGCCGCTTTCTGATCGATCTCTTGCATTCCAAGAATCCAGTTCGCGTAGTCATCTGTCGACCAGTTTATCTTGCTGGGCTCGTATGCAAATGCATCAGATCGATACTGCTTTTCCGACACCAGCATCCAGATCTACCGCAGCAACTTTCGCATCGCTGCCGCGACCCCGAGAGTCACTTCGGTCATCCTTGGGTAATCAAGCGTTTCGGGAGTGTCGGTGGCTTGGTGATAATGCGGGTTCCGCAAGTAACTGGTATCGGTAAGCATCAGAGCAGGGTAGTCCTGATCCCAAAACGAGCTGTTGTCGCTGAGCCGGATCTCATGGATTTTCTCTGGCAAACACATCGAAAATAACGGCATCCGCCGTGTGCCTTTCTTGAAGCCCTGGCGAAATCTCCAACACAACTTCCAAGATGCCAGATTCCCTACAGCGGCAAGGAAATTACCTCGCCTTGGAAAGAACCGATGCATCCACTTTGGAATCCCCGGCGGGATCGACTGCGAACCTTCGGTGAGACAATAATAGCCAACCATTTCCAGACACAGCATCCCGACAATGTTGTCACCGCGTTCTTTTGATGAGCGTGCGTGATGCTGGCTCCCCATCGCACCGGTGTGAAAGTAGGGCGGTTCTTCACAAGCAAATGCGACGTATCTTGCGGTTCGTTTTCCAATGCAATCACGCAATAGGCGACTGACCTCTAGCATCACCGCAACAGCCGACGCGTTGTCATCAGCACCCGGCGTACTAAATACGGTGTCGTAGTGGGCCCCTAAGAGTACGACCTCATCGGAATGCTTCGAACCCCGATTCTCAATGACCAGGTTAGTCGCTTCATCACCGTCGGCATCGTAACACTCTTGCTCGCAAAAATATCCCATCTCGGACCATTGAGCTTCAAGGTAGCCAATGGTGGCTTGAATGGTTTTGGGTTTCCTCAAAGTCCGCGGACCGATCAATCCCGCAAGTCGATCGACATGTAGACGCAGGTTCGCTTCGATTGTGTCGCGATCGCCAGACATTAGTACGGTGGGGCAAGTCGGCGAAAGCCGTGAAAAAGAACAACGAACAAAAAGATCAAGTTGCGAGCCAACACGAAAACTGGATTAACAGAAGGTGCGGGTTCACATGCCTTTGATAACCCCTTGTCGGCATCGGGGCTCGGTGCGAGATCCGCGAAGGCAAGCTGTTCGCCCACCCGAGTTATCCAATTGACACTGCGAGGCCACTCCCAAATACCATCGATCCAGTCTCTTGGAATGCCGTCGGCTCCAACTCCGGTACCTACGATGCCTCCAACGATTGCGGCGGTGGTGTCAGCGTCACCACCGCACTCAATGATCGAAATGACAGCCTTGCGAAAGTCAGTTGGACTTGAAAGCCAAGCGTGAATCGCGACTGGAACAGTATGAAAGGTGTAACCAGTAACACCACGATCGAGTCCCAATGACTTGGCGAAAGACCTTGTAGATTCACCTTGCCGGACACTTGTGACTGCCTGTTGAAACAATTCGATCAACTCGGACGATTCATCACCGCATGCTTGGGCGACTTCATCGAGCCAAAGGTTCGCATCGACTGGCTGGTGCAGTCGAGCATGCCTGCCAGCAAACGCCACCGCGATGGCTCCATACTCAGCTTTGGGATCGGTGTGAGTTAACCGACTCGAGGCGCAAACAAACTCAACCATCCGATGCGCATCGGTGATCACAGCCCCGAAAATGGCGGCTCTCATCGCTGGCCCATTCCCTGCGGAAAAGACGCCAGCTTTCTCAGAACTTGCTCCCAACCAGAGCTTGATACCCGCCCTCGCGGTCGCTTTGCCTACTCCAGCGGGTAAAGCCATGATCCACCAACGCAACCGGCTAGCGAATCGCCTTGAGAATAGGAGGACGTCACCATGAGACTCGATCAATGATTGAGCTACCATGCAGGTGTGCTCGGTATCGTCGGAGATCATTCCACGACCGATGAAAAATCGGTGCCGCGTAGGCGGCCCCAGCAATCTGCGAGCCCTCTTCGCGGAAACACCTTCGTAGGGCAGTCCCAAAGCATCACCCACGGCTGTTCCCAAAAGACACCCAACAATGTTGTCACGTTTCACTTGATCTGTTCCAAAACGTGTTTCCGCACGCAGATCAACACACATTCGAAGCGTTCTAATCGGGTTCGCATGACTCAATCCGGGAATTCCAGGAACGCCCTAGGCACTGAATCGACCAACCAAACGCCGTTGCTTGATAGATAGAACGAATGCCCAGCATGATACATCGCAACAGACTTCACTTGCAGTATGACCGGCTTTCCGCGTCGTGATGCGACTTTCTTTGCGGTCGCTTCATCTGCCGATAGGTGAACGTGATTGCGCGAACGTTTTCGCAGTCCATCCGCCCGAATGCCATCGATAAACGCTCCAACGGTCCCATGAAAGAGTCTTTCGGGTGGTGTTTGCTCAACCAACTTGAGATCGACACTGGCAATTGAATGGCCTTGATTAGCCCTGATACGGAGACCGTCGTCACTCAAGGCAAACCGGCGTTTATCGTTGTTGGCCACAACTTCATGAAGTAGATCAAGCGTTATTCGCTTGCCCTTGGCATTAGCAGCGTTCAACAACTCGCTAACATCAAGCCATCCTTCTTTATCGAGCTTCAGCCCGATGATCTCGGGCTGATGACGAAGAATGAGACTAAGGAACTTGCTGGTCGAAACGAGGCTCTTGCTTGAATCCATGTCTGGAATCTTAGCGGGAAAGAAAAACCTACCAAGATGCTTTACGCCATCTACGTATGGTCTGTGACACCAGCATCAGGGAGTTTCAGCGACCCAATGATCTGCAAGACTCACACCAACACGATCGCGGCTGTCAGGTACCGCCAAGATCAATCGCTTGTTTCGAACGCAGCCTTGATTAGCTGACTTCGACCGCCCACGATCGGTAAGCTCAGCGACGTTTGCTCCAGATCAATCGTCAATTCGGTTCCAGGTTTCGGGTGTAGAGTAAAATCGCGATCACTTGAGAAAATCATAAGACCTATCTGCTGCCCTTTCGAAATGACCTGGTCATCAGGCTGGAGATCAAAAGAGACATCGTAAAACTTTCCCGGCTGAAGTGGTTCGCTGTCCGTCAAGGAGCGATGGTTCTGAGGATCAGCCCATCCACGCGTGATGATATTGTCTGTCAGCTTCGCGCTCTTTCCCACATTCCACGGCAACGAAACAAGCCAGACGGAAAGGTTGGCAGCCGGTTTATTGCTGGCAACACGAATCGTCACCTTCGGTGTCCCCGAAATGTGAACGGGCTGAGCCAACTTAGGCGACAAATAAATCAGCCGATGTTCGGTCCACTCCGCCTGTGCTAGCGAGGCCCCGCTGAACGAGTAGTTATCGACCAGTCTTTCTTCACGCTGCTTGTTCGAGCGTTCATAAGTAAGCACTCCACGTCCTGGTGATCCCGCGGCCGGAAACAAATCCACAAATTCTGAATCCGGATGGGGATAATCTGGATAGGCTGTTGGTTTGTCACGTTGATCATCTTCCCTCACGATCCACGAGCGAGGGTCATCCTCGACACCATTTTCAACTCCGCATAAATACCGGGTGAACCAGCGATTCATCATCTTCAATGGCGGAGGCCCGCCGTGTCCGCCCTGATGAAAGAAGGCTGCTGTCGTGATGCCCTTTTGCTTGAGCGCCTCGAATATCCGCACACTGTGTTCGGGAACGACGTTCCAATCATTGAAGGCATGGCACATCAACACAGCGGCTTTCACCCCGTCTATGTCGTTCAGATAATCGCGTTCATCCCAAAACGCGTTGAAGTCGCCAGACAAGCGATCCATATTGGCCAACATTTGCTCATCTCGAACCTCGCAATCGCAGTAGTCGCGACGTTGATCGTTTCCGCTGTGGACGTAGTCATAAAGGTAATCGATGTCTTCACCGAGGTACCCAAGCGGATGACGGACTAGACCGTTCGATCGGTAGTAGTGATAAGGCGAAGTATTAGGAGCGATAGGTATGATCACCTCAAGTCCCTCAACTCCCGTCGTTGCCGCTGCCAACGCTAGAGTCCCTGGATGCGAAGTACCGGTCATTCCAACTTTGCCAGTTGACCAGTGCGCTCGCACCTCATCATCACCATCGATGCTGCGATAGGCTTTCGCTCGACCGTTGAGCCAATCAATCACCGCTTTGGGTTCCAATGATTCGTTGTCGGCTCCAATCGTGGGACATCCTTGTGAGAGCCCAGTACCCGGCGATGACATGTGAACGACAGCGAATCTTCGCGGTACCCAATCAGCAACGAGACGCTTAGAAACAACCGGCCGCGTCCCGGTTTTCTTGACCGATGGAAACGGCTTACGTTTGGGCGGCTCGGCTCCCAACTCATGAGCGACATCCCAAAAATTCTCTCTCGACTGAGACGGAGAACCGCCGTAGTAGGGACTCGCCACAAGGATCACGGGAACTTTGAGCTGCTCATTATCTGTTTGACGTGGTCGCGTGACGCCGACGTGCATTCGATCCAACCGCTCGTCTCCGTCCGAATCGAATTCGGTTTCAACCCAAAGGTCATGCCGAATCCAGTAGTCAGGATCCTTGAATGCCTCCACGATCTGCGACTCACCATCTTTGATGACTGGAGAGGATGGTTCAGCGCTGAAAGCATGAATCCCCATCGACATCAGGAAAAAAGAAATCCCAATGCTATCAAGCTTCAGATTACGATGGACACCGAAGTGAAACATGCGTGCGTTCGATAGATACGGAAGAATTGGTTTTCTGTCTTCTAAAATCGTTCTCACTTGCCACTAGCCTGTCTTCGTTGATTTCTCTTCGGCGTCTGGGCGACTGGCCGGATCGTCCAATTGCGCTCGACCGGCTGGGCTT
>JBCCKZ010000327.1:0-6341 GCA_039027135.1 Planctomycetota bacterium | reverse complement strand
CCGCCTTTGGCACTGGCATTGGTATCGCGTTCTTGGGCGGAGGCACCCAAAGGTCTTCGGGCTGCTGCTCGTTCGTCGATTGACGAATCAGCAAGTACATTGCACCGATCAAGAGTCCGGCCAGATTGGTGCCGATTACGCAGGGCACCCAGGCCAAAACGATTCTGCTGATCGCCAACGAACCAGGCGAAGCAAGCCCATGATCTCGTAGTGTCCAGACTAACGCAGCCGCCGTTCCCGAAACTGCAGCAGCCAAACAATGGACGATATGCAGCAGCAATGCTGAAGCGAGACACAGCCCAATGACTGTCAACGGACGACGCAGAACAGCCTCAAACCCTCGACTGAGCGAGTCAACGGGATCGGTTATCTCCTCATTCGCCAATGAGGCCACCCCAATCGGTAGCGAAACGTAGGCACCAGCCAGCAAGACTGTGGCTGGCAGTAGAAAGCCAAGCCCTATCAACGTTCCCGGCGTCACGAGGTAGGGGAACTTGGCAACGTAAAAAGAGAGCAGGCACGGCAATAAGAAAATGCCGGCACACCCGACAAGGATGCCAACCATTGCCAAAACAGCGAGACCGCGATCGCGCGTCCGCCCAATCAACTCCCCAATCGGCTCCATCGTCCTTCCTACCGATAAAAGAGCTCCTTGGCGGAACAGAATCAGAAGCAACGGCGTCCACAGAATCCACTGAAGCGACAACTCAAGTGTTCTGAGCACCAGTCGATCGACCGCAAAACCCCGGAATACACCGGGCGGTAAAATCTGCAAACGTGTGAGAAAAACGAGCGAGTTTCCCAATGTGACATCCATTTGGCTCAAACCACTTTGCCACCGGGCGATTGGCATCGCATGATTCTCGAACGAAGCCGCCAGCAGCGTCGAAATCGCAAGCGTAATGGCCGATAGGAGAACCAGTGGCGGAGATAACGCACCACGTAGAACTCGGGCCAAACGTAAAAAACCGAACAAATCTGTCCATGAGCGGACTCGCTCGAATAGACTCCCTTCAAGCTCATAGCCCTGATGAACCTCAGGTTTGACCGATCGTTCTTCGTTTGATGGGGGCTGCAATGGACTCGGAGGGCCGTTCTCGGGATCGCCATCAACACCTCATCTGTGGTGATACTGAAGTTGATATGCGACAATCGTCTAACCTGAATTTATAGCGCCTCGAAGCTCACGAAAACACGCCCTGATTTCATGCCCGAAGCTCCATCCCCGGCCGACGACGATTTGGTGAATCAAATTCGCCAGGGTGACGAGTCCGCATGGCAGCGATTTATCGATCAGTTCGAGGGTCGGCTAATGGCCTACGTGGTGAGTCGGCTGCGAAACCGGGCGACGGCGGAAGACGTCGTTCAGGAGACGTTCGTTGGCTTTTTGACTTCGCTTCCTAATTTTGATGGGAAACGACCTCTCGAAAGCTACCTGTTTTCCATTTGCGGCTACAAGCTCACCGATCACTTGCGTCGTGAAGGCAGACGGCCCGCGTTGTCAATGAACTCAGCGGTTTCGTCAAGCCAGGCACTGCAATTGCCTGGATCAGCCCGAGGTGCGAGCACGATCTATCGTAGCGTTGTCAGAAGGAGCAACGAAGAGAAGAAGGTGATCGATGCGATCAGCCAGCAGATCGACCGCTGGAAGTCACAAGGCAATTGGGTCAAGCTGCAGGCCATCGAACTCCTTATCGTCCGAGGCATGCCAAACAAAAAAGTGGCTGAGTCGTTGGGCCTGACGGAGCAACAAGTCGCCAACTACAAGAGCGACTTCCAGATTCGCATGAAGTCAATCGTCGGCGAGTGAGGCATGCTCCTCATCACTCACTCCAACGCTCGTCATGCGGAACTCAGGTACTAAATTTAGTTTCGCTCGAGGTAGAAGCCCCAGTCTTGATCGCCGTTAACGGTCGGCGGCATGCCTAGATTCACCGCTGCGCCAGCCTCCACCGAAGCGACGGAGCCTTCTTGAAAGGCTCCGCCATTGAGAGGATCGAACCACGACACGCGATAAATTCCATTGCCCGGAATCCTGAGCATTAGCTTCGCGGCCGCATCTCGATTTTTCATGTACCCGACAACCCTTGATCCTTCTTCTACCAAGAGATAAACACCATCCGCGTCATCTACCCAGTGGTCGGCAGCCTTCATCGATGACGGATTTATCTGCTCGAAGAACTCTCGGGCCACGCGAGTCTGTCGCCATAACTCCTCACGACTGCGAAGATCCTCCGCGCCCAAATCGTTGTGGTCATATTTGTATCCAAAGTACCACTCAACGCCCGAAGCTCCCGCCATCAACGAACCCCACATCACGTCTTGCCTCATTAAATCGTGGCGAAAATCATCCGCATCAGGCTTGGCACCAGTATCCGCGGGACCGATTTCATCTTGCGTGATGACCCAAGGTTTTCCTGCGTCCGCCGAATCCCTTAGCCAGCGAAGTACATCTGCATGCACCCGAGCAGGTTGGCTCACCTGCAGCGAAACCCCATCGATCGTTGGGTGACCAAGAAGAGGCTCAAGCACCTCGGCCTGTGCTTCCTTGGCCGCGTGGGAGTGGATCAGGATCGGATGATCATAGGGATCGAGTCCTCGGATGGCATCCGCCATGGCTTTTTGCTGTTCGGGCGATTGTCCGTTAGGCGAGAAATTCGCGGGCCCGTTCTCTTCACCAAGATTCCAAACCACCGCGGGATGATGGGCAAAACGTGAAATCAACTCCGAGTAATAGAGTCGGCGAGCCGGGCCCACATCACCATCATCTAGCCACTTTTCCATCTCGGTTTCTTGCGTGATAAAGTGACAAGCCAATCCAAGATCTTGCATGTGCTCAAACAAAATCTCCCACTGATCTAGCTTGCTGCAGTCCATTCGCATTTGGTCCTCAGGACTCGCGTACGGCCAGACGTCGTTTCCGTCCCCACCGATATTCAAGCTCAGGAAGTAAACCGAGTTTACTCCCGATGCGGCAAGGTAGTTCATCAATCCAATGATCGCTTGGCCACGCTTCGTGCCGCCTGAACCCCAAGCCGGATCACCATCTTGCCAATCACCCAGGTGCGGGACGAACGAGTGGATGCTCCCCTTTACGGTTGCCTCGCCTTCTCGGCTCTTGGCAGGTAATCGACGGGTTTCATCAAATCCCTCGAATGCAAGCAGGTTTTCGGGAGAGTTCGCGCCCGATTTGATCCAAGGCTTTGATTCACCACTAAACTTGTAGTAACGCCCTGAAGTGGTAAGCATCCCGCGCCCCCGGAACCCACTCATTCCAACGCTGCCATTTTCTTCTTCACGAACCAAAATCTCTCCCATCGCGTTGTCGATGGCGATCGCCTTACCTTGGCTCTGGACGATGTCCGCTGGAAGCAAACGAACACCCTCGCCAGAGGATAGTTTTGCCGCATAGGCCCACTTCCCGACACTCGGCAAGGCAACTCGACACTTCCAAACGTTGCCTTTCGACGCCGACGTGTTCGCAGCGTTCCCATCGGCCGCATAGAAGCCAACGACATCCATCGTCTGGTCACCATGAGTGAATCGTACATCCAGTCGGTAATCGACGAAGGGATTGGGGGTCGCACTCTCGGAGGAATTAGGCCCCTCAAAACTCAGCTCGACTTTTTGAAAAGGCGAGACGGCGAGCGGTTCGGCAACCAAAGACGAGACGAGCGTTACCGCCCAAAAGGCCGCCAGAGGCACCTGAAAGCAGAGAGAATTCATACTGAGTCTATGGATTAAGAAATGAGCGAGGATGCAACCTAATTGACAAGGGGCGTCCGCGAAGGCCGAACAACATCCAATTCAGTGAGCAACTTCTTCACGACGCCTGGCATCTGCTCGCTGAGATCTTGGGTTTCATTTGGATCTTTTGTCAAATCGTATAGCTCAAAGGGGGTATGCCGTTCGCCATGAACCTCAGAGTACTTCGCGAACGTTCCATCGTGGTTAACCAACAACTTGTAAGTCCCATCATTGATCCAACGATACAAAAGGGACACATCGTGATTCTCGAAATCCGCGACATCATGAGAAAATCCTTCACCCCAAATAAACTCTCGCTCGAGCATCGCGTTACTGACCGGCTCATCGGATTGAAGCGCATTCAAAAGGTTCCGCCCGGGCACGTCAGGAAGTGTCTCGCCTTTTCCAAATTCCTTGATGCCCGCGGCGGCGGCAATGGTAAGTGGGATGTCTAACGACGTTGCTAACGCTGGATGATCGACCGGAGAGATGGTTCCAGGCCAATGATAAAAGATCGGTGTACGAACGCCGGCCTCATTGGCAGACTGCTTTGAGCCGGGCGCGAACCGATTGCGTTTCTCGCTCTGGATCCAACCATTATCACAGACATAAACGGTAAGCGTTTCTTCGCGAAGCCCTCGATCATCCACAAGCTTCATGAGGTCGCCAATCGTTTCATCAAACCATTCGCACATCGCTTGATACCGGGCCACAGGTTCGGATAGTCCCAGGGCCGAGTACTTATCAAGCAATCGCTTTGGCGGCGTATGTGGAGCATGAGGAAGGAATGGCGCGTAATACACGAAGAATGGCTGGTTCTTTTTCTTCGCGTCATCCATGAAATCGGAAATGACCTGAAGCCCCTGACGCCCAATGACGAGGCCATCGTCACCATGCCGCCCACCACGTTCGGGAAACCCCCTCGTCATTCCTTGATCAAAACCAACTCGTTTATACGAACCTTCCCAGTGCTTGCCCGTTTGCAGTGTCAAATAGCCGGCATCTCCCAAGGCTTCCGGAAGCGTCTTAAAACGATCGATTCGGCCAATCAACTCGGCCCTTCGATCCTCGTAGGTATGGCTGGCGTCGACCAGAGACTTAGAGGGATCATTGCCAATGATGCCGTGCGTCGAGGGATAGTGGCCCGTTAGAATGGATGCCAGGGATGGACGACAAAGTGCCGTCGGAACGTAGCCTCGGCGGAAGGTAGACGCTTCTGCCGCAAGCCGGTCGATATTCGGTGTTTTGATGGTCGGGTGACCCATGAACGAGTAGTCGTTCCAAGCCTGATCATCCGAAAGGATAAGCACGACGTTCGGTGGATCAGCTGCGCCCACCAGGCAAGCCGGAAGAATCCACACGAGCACACAGCCCAAAAAGAATCGCCTCGATTCAATCATCCCAGATCTCCTCATCCAAACTAAGGTCTGCTGCGTCAAAAAATTGATTGACATGTTTGTTGGGTGAATCGACGAAGTATTTCCATCGTTTGATTCGAAAGTCCCACATCATCCTTGAAACATGTCCAGATTGCGTTGAACTGGGCAGGTGCACCTGAACCCGATCGAATAGATGGTAGCTTGGCTTGGTGATGTGATCAGGGTTGGGATTAAGTCGATCAACCAAACGTCCAACTGCCAAACGAAGATTCTCTAGGCGTGAGGATTCATCATCAGCAATCACATCGCTTCTCGTTTGCCGATGATGCAATTTGATTGCCGCCGACTCGGTGCCGTCGGCTGGATGAAAGAGTTTTACCCGGCAGTCTTCACTTCGTAGTTCCATGGCCCCATAGTAAACCAAACGCCAACGCTGTGGTGCTGTCACCCGACTGATTTCGTCGCCTTGGGTAGGTCAGATTTCACCTGACGCGATTGCCAGCAACCTTCATGCAAAGCATAACCTACATCTGGGCGGGTCTTACTTCGGTAGGTCAGGCTTTGCCTGACGGCGATACTCTGGGGCTATCTTTCGTGCCGATAATAGACTTCTAGACAAAGCGTTGCCATGGCGGTGCTGTAGTATCGTCCGCCGTAGCCTCCCCAAATCCCATCGGTGGGCC
Organism: Planctomycetota bacterium; assembly: GCA_039027135.1. Lineage (GTDB taxonomy): Bacteria > Planctomycetota > Planctomycetia > Pirellulales > Pirellulaceae > Rubripirellula. Next base: position 532 of record JBCCKZ010000327.1, on the reverse strand, counting down.
AAGAACCGTCTGCATTTTGGCTTGCAAGAAGCTGACGCTTCAAAGCGTTGTTCCATTCAGACCATGCTTCTCCCTGCCGCTGGTGAAGTGCCATGCTGGCGTAGTACCAATAGTAGAGATTGTCTTTCCCAACACCGGGTGGATGAGCCAAAAGATAGTCTTCGGCCTCGGTTGCATGGCTGTGATCAACGGGTAGCCGCAACAGCAAACGAGTCGCCAAAGCTTCGGCTGTCATTGTGGGGCTAATCCTTTCACCGGGACGGTAACGTGCCAGGCCACCGCGTCCACCTCGAACCGAATCAAGAAAACGATTGACACCCGTTTGCATTGTGTTGGGAATCTCAACGCCTGCTCGCTCGGCGGCTTCGATCAACATGGCTTGCCACCCAAGCTGCGAAAGGTCTCCGGGGTCGCCCGCAGTATACCGCCATCCGCCGGTGGTCGGATGTTGCATTCTTTGGGAGTGGGCAACGGCGCGACGCGTCACCTCCATCGCTGAAGGATCGCCTGTCATCGCTGCACACTCAGCAAT
>JBCCKZ010000326.1:0-6376 GCA_039027135.1 Planctomycetota bacterium | reverse complement strand
TGGGTAACTAGGAAGTTGACAGTCTTTGATCTTTCATAACTGAGCTCGGGCTCGACATTCTTATCAGGCGTTATTGATGTTTAAACTCAGCTTTTCGAAAGCTCGGCAAAGTCGCCCGCGTGATTGCATTAAAGCCAAACGCAGAAGAAACCTTATTGAACAGCTCGAGAACCGTAGACTGTTAGCGGCCGGAGTTGCAGAGTTCGGGAGTGAGGCGACGTTCTCGGCAGCGATTCGAATCTCAGAGAGCAGCACCGAGGCAGTGCCCGTGGATCTACGCGTCAGCGAAGATCCAATTAGTAATCTGGATCAGTTTTGGGTATCGCTCGAATCAGAGCCAACTGCCGATGTTACGGTTACTTTCGTTTCGACGAGTACTGGCGACCTCTTGTTGGCCGACGGGATCTTTGATCAAACGCTCGAGCCCTCTCAACCTCTCACATTCACGCCAGCGAACTGGGATATTCCGCAAGATGTCATCATCCGCGGTGAGAGCGACCTGGATGTTGAGGGCACCGACATCATTGATGTGAACTGGTCGGTCACTAGCAATGACAATGACTATGGGGCATTGTCGGGCTCGCTAAGTGCGAAAGTTTACGACGCTGATACCGACGGTGATGTGTTGGTCATCAATGAATTCGTCAATGGCCACGAGGGCACCGATACAAACGAATTCGTGGAGCTCAAAAATCTCACCGATCCACTATTGGGGCCAACGTTCGCCACTTTCCATCTACTGCAGATCGATGGCAACGGCGCCGACCAAGGTCTCGTCGATTCGATCACAACAGTGAGTCCTGGCATTGGCGTGGGGGCCTATGAAACTTTCAACTTCAACGATCAGGTTGAAGATGGCTCGATGACCTGGCTACTTGTCGAAGGACTCGATCCGGACGTGAGTGTTGGGTTTGACCTGGATGCTGACAATGACGGCATGTTGGATCTCCCCAAGCCCTGGACTCTGGTCAATGGACAACCAGCCGATGCGGTGGGCGTTTTTGATGGCGATGATGGTGACGCGGTCTACACAGACGTCGTCTTGGAGCCGAATTTTGATAGCGGCCTGCCTGGAGGTGGAACAACTGTCGCCGGTGCATCACGAATTCCAGACGGTTTCATCGATGCCGGAGTTGGTGGGCTTCGTGGAGCCACTTCAGCAGATGGCCGTTTCGGCTGGAACTTTGGCGACGCTGGGTCAATCAATGGTACCTGGGATAATCTTACCGTTCCCGTTGGGGCACCCGGCAATCTCCCCGACGTGAATGCGTTTGGCTCCGGAATCAATTCCGTTCTTACCCAGACAGTACCATCAGCTTTTATTACATCGACTGGGAACATTTATTCGTTTGCCGCGGCAACGGATTTTGATGTCGTTGTCGACACCAGCAGCCTCAACTCGTCTGCCAATTTCACTCGAATCGTCGCGCAGTGGAACACGCTCGGAAATCAACTCGATTACGCCAACATACGCATCGGCAACACAGCGCCGGTTTACACGGAGCGGCTAAACGAGTTCGCACTCGGCGGTATGGGCGGAGCCGGAATTGACTTCTTGGCGGTTTGGGATCTGCCCGAGGCCCCGCAGCCTTCCTACACCATCGAGTTCAATGCCGCCGGAAGCAGCATGTCGCTCGCCCAGTTTCAGGTCGACGCGTTCGCAAGCAATGTCGCATTCGAAGAGGCAACGCCTTTCAATCAATTCACGCGAAACAATCCATTTGATTTACCTGGCCCGGCCACTGACATCATCCCAGGACTTGCCAATAGCACGAACGATTCGGTCAATGAAGTTCAACAGGGACTCGTCATACTTGAGAGTGATTCCGGTACAGCGGTCACCGAAGGGGATGCGGCATCGGTCGACTCCTACCAAATCTTATTGGGAGCTGATCCGACCGATCCAGTCACAGTCTCCATACAAGCTGATGGTCAGCAGGAAATAGCAGTCGATACAGATGATGACGGCGACTTCTCTGACGAGACCTTTGGAGCGTCGGGATCTATACTTTTCGGCACAACATCAGGCTTGAAACCCAAGACCGTTTTCGTACGTGCGGTGGATGATTCAGACATCGAAGACTTGACTCACCCAGGCTCGATCACCCACACCGCAGTCAGCGACGATCCTGATGCCGCAACGTTCCCCAAACTTCTCACAAACGAATACGGAACGGCTGGCAATGTCGTTTCCGTATCCGTCGCGGATGATGACGGCGACACAACTTCACCGCAGGTGACCGGCGTCTACGCGACAGGCAGTACCTGGACACCAGGCGGTGTCGATGCCCTTGACGGTGATGGCGAGAGCGCCGGCAATGGACTTGGAATTGCGATAACTACTCAACAAGTGATTCCCAACTCGGGCGTTGATACTTTCCATATTCAACTTAGCGAGGAAGTCTTTGGCCTAGACGCATCGGCAGTTCAGGTTCTCGGCATCAACCAACCTGATTACAGCAGCTTGATTGATAGTGTCTCGTTCGACAGTTCGTCGTTCCTTGCAACCATCACGCTTACATCTCCGATCGTCAACGACAGCATTCGCATTGCTATAAATGACACAGTAGCTGATGCAGCCGGCAATGCTTTGGACGGCGATTCGGATTCGTCACCCGGAGGTATCTTTGATCTCACGCTGGGAATCCTAGCTGGGGATGCAAACGGAGACGGATTCGTTTTGGTGAACGATATCACGCCATTGCTCAACGCCCTGAACCAGTCGTTCCCTCTTCCTGGCTACAACGCCAGTGTCGACTTTGTTCCGGATGGTTTGATTCTCGTTGACGATATCTCATTCCTCGTGGGTCAGCTCAACGAATCGCTGCCCAGCGGGACACCAGCAGATGCAAGCTTCACGCCACCGAGTTCAATTGTGGGTGCGGGCTCGAACTCTACGGCACTCGCAAGTATCGATGCGGTGTTCTCGGAATTAGAAGAGGATGATCGTTTCCAATTAGATGAGGAGTCGAGACTTTTCTAAAGGTTTGTCGATTCGCTAAAGGCGGATGCTTGTAGCAGATACGAATCTTGGGCGGATATTAATAACTTGTCCCTCAATGCCACTGATGGCCTGCATCGCGGCGATGTGCATTACCACTCCAAAATCACAATACTGAAGGTACTGATTAGATCCCTAAAGCAATTTCAAAAACATCCCGTTCGTCCCGATTTGTATCTTCGGTTATAAAACGGGGATTGGGACAGGCGGTGAAGATTTGGAACTGTCTTACTATCCAGTTTTTGGCGGGTATCGCTCTTAACGGATGAACAGGTTGAACCCCAACAAAATTGCAATTCTCTAAGATGCATAGGTCTAAGAAATCTATCATGGCCGTTCAATACGCTGAATCAACGAATCGTCGCACAAATGGCTTCACTCTGATCGAGCTGTTGGTTGTCATTGCGATCATCGGAATCCTCGTGGGATTGATGCTTCCCGCTGTACAGACGACTCGCGAAGCGGCTCGACGGGCGTCGTGCAGCAATAACCTCAAGCAGCTCGGATTAGCACTTCATAATTACTACGAAGTGGAAAACTTCCTTCCACCGAGCTCGCTTCGCCGCCGTATCGGCTTTCGTCGTGGTGAGCCAATCTACGCGGATAGCATCTCGGGTTGGGTTTCTTTGCTGCCCTACCACCAGATGCATGAACTGTACGATCGGTTTGACATGCACCGCCACTACACCGAACAACCTAACCGCGATACCAGCGCAATCGTACCGCAGGTGCACCTCTGCCCGTCGATGCCCATTCCCATCCCCCAGCGTGGCATGTCAAGTTACGCCTTTTCGACTGGAACCGAGTATTACCGCAACGAAATGCACAACGGCGCAATCGTTGACTCACTCAACGCGTTGATCGGCTGGCGGTTGGCGAGACACCGAGGGACCCCTAGAGAAGAACTCGAAATGCGCCTCTTAAAGCACACGGATATTTCTGATGGCCTGTCGAACACAATGTTTGCCGGTGAGTTCGGCTATCAGGTTAGGGAGGCCGACGCATCTTTTCCATTTAACGTTGGAACACCTGCGACCGGACAGTGGGTAGTCACGTACCCCTATTTCTCGACGGGTTCTACGCGTGGTGTATTCAATGGAACAAGAATCAATGGCTATGACTTCTTCTCTTGGGAGAGCTTTCGCAGTCAGCACCCTGGTGGTGCCCATGTGGCACTTTGCGATGGAAGCGTCAAATTCCTCCACAGTGATGTTGATTCAGTGATCCTCGATCGGCTGGCTCAAAGAGACGATGGAGAGAACCTGCTGCCGACGCCGTGGCAATGATCAGTCGTACCTTAGCGAGCTCCCAGCACTTCGTACTTGTGCTACTGATCTTTGCGGCTGGCTGCACGGCCGAAACCAGGGAGCCCGTCTCAGCAAACGGTAGAGTTACCCTCGACGAAAAAGTTGTCTCGGGTGTTGTTCTCACACTTCAACCGACGCGTCTGACGACCGGCCCCAAGGCGACTGTGCCAGTTCGCAACGGAGAGTTTTCGGTTAGTCCCGAAGCCGGACTACATGGCGGTGAATACCGTGTTCGTTTTTCGGCAATGCCGGGTGACATACTTAGTCAACTACCTCCCGAAATGAATGAAGGCTTGCTAGGACCGGGCAGCTTCATCGCAAGTGAGTTCGATGTCGAAAGTGTGATGACTTGGGATCTCCAACCTGGCGAACAGAACGAGCGTGATTTTGATCTCACATTGGAGTAGCGAGAACGCCTTACAGACTCGTTCTGCCACGTGAAGGTCAAGTCACGCAAAACGTCTGGAACCTCTATTCGGTAAAGACTTTCGAGTTAACCTCTTCACCGCCATCTCGTGAACCGACGGCCAAGCGAATTTGATCATCGATCTCATTGGCAAAGAAGTGCACGCTACCATCACAGAATAGGACATGCAGACCACCGTGGTGAAAACTCATGCCTGTCATCTCAAGTTCTCTGTCGGGAGCTTTCTCGGGGTTGAACTTGAAATGCGTCGACATCAGCACTTCCGAAAAGTCGCTTCCTCGAGACCGATCAAACTGCGGATGATAAAGCGAGTGGTGATCACAAAGCTCACATCGAGGCTCCGCGAGCGATAAGGATTCAGCCACCAATAGCGTGTGACTCAAGCCGTCGGAAATTCCGTGGAACTTGATGGGCAGTGGTTTCTCATCCCCGTCCCGTCTGGGATCGAGATTAACGATCCGCAGCACTCCATTGGAATCATCCATTCCTTGCTCAAAGAACGTCCCCGCAGGAGTCACAATATTGAGCGTGTAACCATCGCGCTCGATGTTGTTGCCCGCATTGCCTAGATACGAATTGATCGCTCGAGCACCGATGACCTCAGTCGGCTGCGCCCTGAACGAAGGGGATGCTTCGGAGGGACATCGATAGGCTGAAATGAGAGTTCTGGCAGCTCGTCGAAAGGCCACACCTTGGGGCTGCAACGTGAAGTCACTTCCATACCCAAGCTCTCCCTGAGGAATATCCAAATAAATCTGGTTGAGCTCCAAGAACGGGAGGAGATCCGTTGTCCAGCTGGTTCCGAGCCCACCTTTGGCTCCGTAGGGCAAACTACGGAAGGCAGATTGGTAGTTTTGAAACGCCAAACCGATTTGCTTCAGATTGTTCTGGCACTGAACTCGACGAGCCGCTCCCCGAACGCTTTGGACCGCCGGCAAGAGGAGAGCGATCAGTACACCAATGATGCTGATGCTCACCAGCAGCTCCACGAGCGTGAAGGCGACGGATTGGCAAGATCGACGAACTGAAAACTTGCCGACTCCACCTACGCATACGGCTCCGTGTCGATTCATCGTGAGCGACGAACCATCTTTCAATCGGAGAGAGCGAGACGACTTTGGCATGAGAGCGATCCGACAAGCAGGCCGAATCAGACTTTAAATGGGTCCGTGAAGAATGTCGGATCATATTATGACGCCTCACGCAACCATTTGTCGAACGGTGCGATTCGCCCCGTCAGATCCTTCGAGGGTCCTCAACGACCCAAGACGCGATTGACCAACGTGGAGAAGCTTAGAGTCGCTTCACTGACCTGTAGCCTATCACCCGCGTGCAATGCGTAATCGGTCTCCGGCCGTACCGCTCTCGCGTCCCGATCGATTTTGCATTCCATCGGAAGCCCACTGACCGAACCAGTGGAATAGCGGAAAAGCGTGAGATCAAGACCTCCAAGCTTCCCGCCAAGCCCACTCTGATGCACAAGTTGACTGACGTACACCGGAGTTCCATCCTGAGGCAGAGGCAGAACTCGGACCGGGGAATCGTCTCCGATGATCTGAAGAACAATCGCATTTCGATCGCTGGCCTCTCGGGTTGCGTAATACACCCTTTCCATCATCGATTGCCTTGCACCAGGCAGGC
>JBCCKZ010000325.1:0-6401 GCA_039027135.1 Planctomycetota bacterium | reverse complement strand
TCTCGATCGCCTCGTGCACTACGTGACGCTGCCTATTGCCGCAGAAATAATTAATCGAACTCCCGGTGGCTTTCCCGATAGGATGGTGGAGCCCGCTTTGCGAAAGATCGTAGCCTCGCCAAAAGCTAAGCCCAAGGTGCGTCAAGCTAGTCGTTTGACCCTCGCTCAATGGCTTATCCGGTGGAACGATTTTGTGAAGCATCGGGACAAGCAAGCTGAAGCACTAGCCAAACTTCAGAGAATCAAGAGTCCGACCGTCGAGGAGCGATCTCAGATGAGCTCCTTGGAAGCGATACACAGATCGCTTCCTTCGAATGACGAGAACCGTCGATGGCAAGTCGAAGCCGAGTCGTTGTTGGCCGATTTGGAAGCGAGCAAACGCAGCACAAAGATCCCCGAGCTTAAAGCGGTCGGACGTCACATCGTTCGGATCGATCTTGAAGCCACCAAGGACAAAGCAACCATTGCCGAGCTCGCCCGAGCGACAAGGTTCAATCGCGTTGGCAATTCAGTCGGCGAGCTCGGCGCGAATTTGATTAATGGTGAACGCTGGAATTTGATAGCGAAAGCAGGTGATGTGGTAATCCTTCAATTCTCATTCACAGGCTGTCTACCTTGCATCAAGATGTACCAAGAGCTGGCCGATTTGCAATCGAAGCATCCCGAAGAACTGAGCTTGTTGACGGTGATGCAAGATCCCCAGGAGCAGGATACTAAAGAGACTGCGGCCAAGTACGAGTTGTCGTGGTCGGTGTGCTGGGATGGTGACCCCGGGGATATCACCCAGCGTTTCACAATACAGTCATTCCCTGCGGTGGTTGTCCTTGATCGAGAAGGCAAAATCGTAGGACGAACCTTAGACGACGCCAGACGTTTGTTGGAAGGTAGCTCGGCTCTCCGAGCCGAATAAATTGATCCGATTGATGCCTCGGAGAGGCGAGCTACTTTTCTACGAGCGCTGACCGCTTCATCGCTTTGACGGATCAATCATCGCGTGCTTCACATGGTCACGACTGAGATTCATAAAGCCGATATAGAAGGCGTGAATATCAGGCCGAAACCTAGTGGGAATTCCAACCGCCGAGTGGACTGATTGTTGTTTTTATGGGCCGCCACAACTAGCAAAACTTGGGGTCAACGATTCGCCGAACGCCACGTTGGTCTCGTCGTGTCAGTATGATAAATGTAAAGGATCACACGATCGTTCTGCTACGCAGTCTAAGAGAGAAAATAGGGTGAACATATTTTGGGGAGTTGTCATGGCAGCTGTCGGTCTTTTTATGCTCCTTTGCGGAACCATGAAGAGCAACTTTGTGATCTATCGATTGATGGTGCCCCGATCAAGAATCTCTTTCGGTAGGAGCGATGCCGTTCATCGTCTATTCCAGGTGTCCGGGTTCATCATCACTGTGCTTGGACTGCTGTGGGCCGCCGGAATCATTTGGAAATAGACATCAAAATTCTCGCGTCTGCAAGAAAAACAGTTAGAGCCTATCTGAGAACCTCAGCCGAAACTCGCTAGCGTCCGGTTTCGACGAGATCCGCGGGCTAGAGCATGAATAAACCCGGTCATCCCGCAACTAACCATTGTCTTTGCGAGGCTGCGGCTTCTGTTCCTTAGGCAACCAGGAAGCAAGCTCTTCTTTGACAGAATCAAATTGCTTGTCACCAGCCAAGTTCTCCCACTCATGGGGGTCGTTCTCTTCGTCGTACAACTCCTCATCACCATTGGCGTAACGAATGTAACGCCATCTCTCGGTACGCACTGCATGATTATTGAAGCCATGCGTGGTGATGGCTGGTGTCGTCCATTCGGCCGATGGGTTCGCGAGCAGGCTTATGATGCTCTTGCCCTCGGCAAAATCAGGAACAGGTAACTTCGCCAGTTCGCAGAGAGTCGGATAAACCGTCGTCAGGTCGACTGGTCGATTGCAAGTCGTTCCAGCTTGCGTGACGCCGGGTGCAACCCAAATAAATGGCATTCGAGTCGGCTCTTCCCAAAGCGCAAATTTGCGCCAGTGTTGTTTCTCGCCGAGCGACCAGCCGTGATCCCCCCAAAGAACGATGATGGTGTTATCTCGATTTGGGCTGGCTTCCATTGCATCGAGCAGACGCCCCACATTCATGTCGGTATAGGCACAGGTTGCCAAGTAAGACTGGATAGCCGACTTCCATCGGCCACTCTTCATAAATTTCGCATGATCACCATTCGGCTTCGCCATTTTGACACCGGCCGGTGGCAAGTCATCCAAGTCGCCTTCAAGACTCGGAGGCAGCTTGATCGAATCTAACGGAAAGTCCTCGTAGTACTTCCTGGGTGCAACGAATGGCAGATGCGGCTTGTAGAGTCCACAAGCCAGGAAGAACGGCTTGTCGTTTTTTCTGCTCAAACGCTCGATGCAATAGTCCACCGAGTGGTAGTCCAACAACTCTTCGTCTCGCAAGTCATGCTCGTGAGGATCATGGAAACCGTCCATCTTCTGAACATTCGGTCCATTGGATGAAAGGCCATCGTTGGACATGTACTCAGTCCACTCTTCCTGATGGTACTGCATACTGTGGTAGATCTTGCCCGCACCAGCGACGTGGTAGCCGGCTTTCAAAAACTGCGCGCTCAAGCCCTCTCCCGGCTTTTGATACTGCTTCCATTTGTGGCCGTTCAAGTAGCAGCCCGTTGTCCATGGCCGACGTCCACCCATGAGTGCACATCGTGAAGGCTCGCAGGCGGGGACGGCACAGTAAGCGTGCTGAAACGTGACTCCCATTTTTGCCAAGCGATCAATGTTTGGCGTTTTCGCTTGCTCATTGCGCCCCAGGTGTGACACCCAGTGATTCAGGTCATCGATTGCGATGAAAAGAACGTTGGGGCGTTCGTCCGCGAGGGAGTGTCGCGGCAGTGACACTGACACGGAGACGAAGCAAAAAACAAATGCCACTAAGTACTTTGGACGCATCAATGCAACGACTCCGGGAGATTCATATGGGCTGGAAGTTTCGGTGGCTGTTTCGCCCAGTGCGCGCATGCTGTCGCGCTCACGGGCATCAGCTTCAGGAGCAATATCATAGCTGCAGAATATCGCCGGGATCGATTAGCCCTCGAGATGATTCTCTGACTCCATTCTCAACCAATTCCAGGCGGATCGAGTTTAGGTTCTCAGTCGCGGTGAATTCCGTGATCTGTTGTCCGCTACCGATGTCAAGGTTGGTCTCGGCAAGCAAACGATCGACGCTTTTCTGACGAGCCGATCATTGTTGAGTTTACTTTCCGAGCCGATACGCGATCAGCTACGACGTTGCCCCGACAGATACGCCGACATCCTACGACCCAAAGTGCAGTATGGAGTCCACGATTGTCCATGGAGAGAATCTTGCAAGCCCTTGCTACGAATGTCGCGTGCACGTTCGCAAGGTCGTCAGATGACGATCGGTTGATCAAACTGTCTGCGGATGGGAACCCATTGGCCAGCGTGCATCATCGGGTGGTTGGCAATCAACACGAATACCTCCCCCACGGTATCGGCGAAGCCTTTTAAAAACTCAGGCCCAGGCTTATCCATCTCCGATTCGTCGGTAGCTTCAAGCGTTTCGTAAACCGCAACCTGAAGCTTTTCCAGGAGAGCCAAATACTGCTCCTTGTTGAGGAAGTGACCACGGTCGTCGCTACCCGTGTTTTCTTTTGCATGATGTTCTACAAACCCCTCAGGAAGTTCGATGCCGCTACCTGGGGAAACGGATTCAAGTAGTTGCACTTCGCTGGCGATAATGTGTCCGAGTTGCCACGCGATGTGGTTGCATCCCGGATGGGGCCGGCACATGAGCGCCGTGTCTTCAAGGTCGGCAATGTAAGACTTGACGACGGTTCGGCTCATGTGAAAGGTGTATTTGATGGCATCTTTGGCATCCATGGTGGTCAATCTCATTCGACTTGTGTGGGGAATGGGTGATACTCAGTGCGAGCAGTCGATCGCTTGCTTCCAGTGGAACGACAGTCTAGCGAGTGAGGCTCAAGCGTAGCCCCCTTTCGAGGCATCAGTGGATGGTTCTATGGACGAGGCCTTCGTTCCTGCAGCTAATCGTCGTGCAACGAGCTCGCGTTCAAACGAGATTAGCTGAGAAATATGAAAGAATTCTGCTAAGGATGTTCACCCGCGCCTCATTATTGACATCCAACTTCAGATCGACGCCTTTTATCCTGGCATCACCTGGCATCACCTGGCATCACCTGGCATCACCTGGCATCACCTGGCATGGGCGTGGTCAATCTCTCGGAGGCGATTAGGAACCGATCGACTCTCAGCATGAACCTCGTCGCCGTCGGATGCCTATGAATCATTCAAGATATACAGCATGTTTCGCAGCACCCTTTTTTGCCTGATCGTCTATTTTTTTGGTCAGTCGTCGGCCATCGCCGATGGTGTCAAGGAAACAACACGCGATTTTGTTACGCTCAAAGAAGCTGTTAACGGTCGATTCGAGATCGGTGTGGGGGTTGGGTTTCAGGCGATTCAGGATGCCGCGAACCAGCGACTGATTCTCGAGCACTTCAATTACGTCACGCCGGAGAACTGCATGAAATTTGCTGCCGTTCAGCCGGCGGAGGGCGAATTCAATTTCGAAAAGGCGGACCGCTTCGTTGATTTCGCGCACTCAAACGGCCTGAGCGTACTGGGCCATTGTCTGGTTTGGGCGAAGGATAATCGGACGCCAGAGTGGTTCTGCAGACAGGGGGATCAACAGGTTGAGCCGGAGGTCTTGATGGAGCGAATGAAAACGCACATCAAGACAGTTGTCGATCGCTACAAGGGACGAATCCAATCGTGGGATGTTGTTAACGAAGCCATTGGTGAACGAAGCGATGAATACCTTCGCGATTCGGGTTGGGCGAAGCTGCTCGGTGAAGACTTTATCGTTGAAGCGTTCCGTTACACGCATGAGCTCGATCCGGACGCGGTCTTGATTTACAACGACTACAACCTTCATGACCAATGGCGACGAGAACGAGTTGAGCGGTTGATCGGAACGCTCCAGCGTGAAAAGGCGCCGATTAATGCGATTGGTATCCAGGGGCACTACAACCTCGATCAAGTGCCGTATGAAGGGATCGAAGAGCTCTTGAAGATGCTCCGCGAACTCAATGTGAAGATCGCGATTTCAGAGCTCGATATCGATGTGATTCCACGCGGTGTTTGGTGGGCCAATGGTGGTGCTGATCGCGAAGAATTGAGCAAGTACAACCCGTATCCGGATGTCTGCCCGCCGGAGCTGCTCAAACGTCAGGCGGAACAGTACGCCAAGCTGTTTGATTTGTTCCAGCAGTACGAGGATGTGATTTTACGGATTAGCTTTTGGAATGTTCACGACGGGCAAAGCTGGCTGAACTACTTTCCATGGAAACGGGTCAATTATCCGACGCTGTTCGCTCGTGATCGGTCGCCCAAGCCCGCTTACCACGCGGTCGTCGAGTCGCTCCTAAAGAACTCTCCTCGTTCAAAGTCGGGCAGCGCGAGCGGATACATGTCTTTTGGCGACCTCGCATTGCAATCCAGTACGAGGGCGACAAAGACACTCAACGATTCATTTAAACCATAATGACTGGAATCGGCTTTTACAAAGAAGCATCTATCCGAGACCGGTCAACCAAAGCATGAAGAAAAAAGAAATCAGTCCGCAGAAAAGACGTCATCGCATTTCGTGGAAGCCTCTGGTCTTCCAGATGTTGTACGTGATGGCGATCGTATTTAACGTGAGTTCGGTTTCCAGCACGTTCGCTGATTCGAACGGTGAGCGGCCCAATGTTCTATTCATCGCCGTGGATGATCTGCGACCTGAACTCAACTGTTACGGCACAGGTGATCAACCCAAGAAAGCGATCACTCCGAACTTAGACGAATTGGCTGCATCCGGCGTTCGGTTTTCCAAAGCCTATTGCAACCAGGCCGTGTGTGGTGCCTCGCGAGTATCCCTGATGACGGGGCTCTATCCGGAGTTCACCAAGGAACGAACCTACCATGTGAAGGATTGGCGAAAGCGTTGGAGCAACGTTGTTACGCTCAATCAACACTTCAAGAACAGCGGCTATACCACGGTTGGTTTGGGCAAGATCTATCACAATACCGCTGGTCCCGCTGTCGATGTGAAGAATTGGACGCAGTGGATCAACGTTTCGACTCAGCAATACGCCAATGCAGAGAGTCGCAACCAGATGCGTGAGTCCAAAAATCCTCTTCCGGGTGCGAAAGCCACCTGGAGCAACGGTCCTAGCACGGAAGCAGCCGACGATCCCAACTTTGTCTACGTTGATGGCCTTCGGGCACATCGGGCCGTTCGTCAGATCGAGAAGCTGTCTCAAGAGTCCGATCCGTTTTTCCTGGCCGTGGGATTCACGAAGCCACACCTGCCCT
>JBCCKZ010000324.1:0-6415 GCA_039027135.1 Planctomycetota bacterium | reverse complement strand
GCTCAACTACTTCGCAGACCCTTCGAAAACCCCGCCGAGGATTTTTCCCGTACCGTTGCTGCGGCCGGACACCTATTCGAATGGATACGGCTAACTTGCCCTGATGTGCCTGTTGTTGTCGTCAGTAGCGCCGCTGTTTATGGGGCGGGACACGATGGAAGAATTGAGGAAGAATCTGAGCTGCGGCCCTACTCGCCTTACGGATCGCACAAGGCGATGCTCGAATCACTCGCCAAGTCATATTGCAAAAACTTTTGCCTTAAGATTGCTATCTGCCGATTATTCTCTGTGTACGGCGAGGGACTCGAAAAACAGCTCATCTATGATCTCTGCTGTAAGGCTGAAAATGCCGAACAAAATGAAGATCGCACACTCGAACTCGGTGGCACCGGCGACGAACTTCGCGATTGGGTCCACGTGGATGATGTGTGTCGCTTACTTGAGACCGTAATGCGTCAGTGTGATCCATCATGCCCCACCTTTAATGGCGGAAGAGGCCAAGCCATTAGTGTCCGTGAAGTAGCCCAATCGTTCAGCCGGGCCTGGGGGAGTGACTTCCAAGTTCAGTTCAATGGACGTGGGCGATCCGGAGACCCGCTGAGTCTGGTTGCTTGTCCCAAACGTATTCAATCACTCCCGTTTGAATTCTCGATTGATTTGGATAGAGGTCTCAAACGCGTAGTGGATTATCACCGCCAGCAAGAGGCGGTTGGATGACGCGAATTGCATTTCGACACATCGATAGCAAACTTTGGCAGGGCGGAGCAAACTATCTCAAGAACCTTTGCAGGGTCCTTTTGAATCATCAAGAGCTCGGTTTCGAGCCAATCATGTTTCATGGTCCCGAAATCAGAGAGAACGATCGGCAACATCTGGAAGAGTTGCTGGGGCCGCGTTTGATCGAGCACGATGCCTTTCAGCGGCGAAGCCTCGCACGTAGACGATGGCGGTCTTTGCTGACGGGGAAAGACAAAGTTTCGCTGAAACTTTTCAGAGACAACCAGATTGACGTGGTTTTTGAGAATGCTGACTTTTATGGAGCCAAGTTTCCAATCGCCACGATGGCTTGGGCTCCTGATTTTCAGCACCGCTACTTTCCAAACCTTTTCCCCCGTCATCAGTACTGGCGACGAGAAATTGGTTTTCGCTTGCAGTTCCGGCACTCACGGCAGGTGGTGGTGAGTAGTCACGACGCCGCTGCGGATTGCAAAAAGCTCTATGACTGTAAGCAAGATCAAGTATCCGTTGTTCGATTTTCAATTCCGTTCGAGGAGCTACCAAATCAAGCAGCGAGTGATGAAACGCGAACCCGTTTGCAGCTACCGGAGCATTTCTTCCTCCTCCCCAATCAATTTTGGAACCACAAGAACCACAACGTCGTTGTTGATGCTCTCCATTCGATGAAACAAAGCGGTGATTGCCCGGTCGTCGCAGTGACAGGTGGAGCCTCGCACCCGTCTTGTGTACAGAATTTTGAACGAATCACCGCAAGAGTCAAAGACCTTGGTCTTGAGGACAACTTTCGAATCCTTGGTCAGATCGCCTATTCGGACCTGAGAGCCTTAATGAGTGGATGCGTTGCGTTAATCAACCCTTCGCTATTTGAGGGCTGGAGCACGACCGTAGAAGAAGCGAAAGCAAGCCGAATCCCGATGATATTATCAAACATTGATGTGCATCTGGAGCAGGCTCAAGACCAAGCGGTCTTCTTCGATAAGCATTCGCCAGAAAACCTCGCGGACTGCATGCGGAGTTTCCCTAGCGAGTCGCCTACTCGATCTGTCACATCGAGCGAATTGCTTAACGCCGCGGAGCAACGAGAACATCGTTTCGTCCACGAGTTTCGCGAAGCGGCCCAGGCGAGCTTAGCTCGCTTTGCCGCAAACAAGAGCGCAAGAAGCTCTTAGCTTCTCGAGACGAGTTTCGTTCGTCATTTGTTGAATGCCTCATGCTAGCGGCATCGTAAGACTCAAGCCGCCATTTTCTTAATGGCTGTCTGTCGCCAGACGCCAGCTAATCACTATTCTTTGCGAATGAGAGTTTCTGTTGTAACCGCCGTCCGCAATTGTGCTACCACATTGCCCGATGCGATTGAATCGGTACGGATGCAGACGCACAGCGAGATTGAATACATCGTTGTCGATGGACTCTCAGACGATGGGACCCATGAGGTTGTTGAGTCTGCCTCAGATAGGGTCAATCAATCCATTCGAGAGGCAGACGATGGCATTTACAGTGCGTTGAACAAGGGCCTGTCACACGCCACCGGAGATATTGTTGGCTTCCTTCACGCTGATGATTGCTTAGATCACCCCAAGGCCATAGCGAACGTTGCTCAAGCCATGTCCTCCCGAGAGATCGATGCGGTCTATGGTGACCTTCTCTACGTGGACGCCGGCGAGACGCAAAAAGTAATCCGTTACTGGAAGTCCGGTTCTTATGGCATTGGTCGATTCCGAAGAGGCTGGATGCCGCCACACCCAACGGTCTACATGCGGCGTGAAGTCTATGATCGTTATGGTGGATTCCGGGAAGATTTCGGCTCCGGAGCCGATTACGAATGCCTACTTCGAATGATGGTGAGGCACCGCATTCGAGTTTCTTATCTCCCCACGGTCATGGTCCGCATGCGTTTGGGTGGCGCAAGCAACTCTAGCCTGCGTGGACGCCTCGCCGCGAATCGATCGGATCGCCGGGCCTGGCTCGAAAATGGTTTGAAGCCGCCCGTTGGACTTCGACTGACGAAACCATTGTCGAAACTACCGCAGTATTTCCGGCGTCCACCAGCAACCCGCTAGTTGGACCAAATCCAACATTTACATGGTGTTCGCATCTGGGCTGTCGGGATTTCACTTGCCGAGATCGGTGTAAGATGCTCAAGCTAGACCTTTGCGAACTACGATCGCAAAAATTGAGAACAGGCTTGAATCTGAGTCACTCACGTGATCATGGAATGAGAAAGGATTGAATGAGCGCTTCGAAAGGAAACCATGAGATCGTGTCAAGCTACGACATTCTTGATAAGAAGATTGCGGCAAGCGCTCAGGTGGTTGGTGTCGTTGGGCTCGGCTATGTCGGCCTACCGCTGATCAACGCTTTTACGAACGCTGGAGTTCGATGCCTTGGTTTTGATGTCGACCCGAAGAAGATTAATAAGCTCAGTCGGGGTGAAAGCTACATCAAACATATCCCAGACGGCACGATCAAAGAATGGATCGAGCGGGAAACATTTGAGGCAACCTCGGATATGTCGCGGCTATCGGAAGCAGACGTTGTATTGATCTGTGTTCCTACTCCGCTATCCGAAACACGTGATCCAGACTTGGAGTACGTGATCAAGACAACCGAAGCCATTGCTGAGACATTGCGTCCGGGACAACTGATTGTTCTTGAGTCGACGACGTATCCCACGACGACTAGGGATGTCATGCTTCCGATCCTCGAAGGAAATGCATCGGGGTTAAGCTTCGGCAACGACTTCTTCCTAGCCTATTCGCCAGAGCGAGAAGATCCGGGAAATCCCGACTTCACTGCAGCGAGAATACCGAAGGTCGTCGGCGGTTGTGATGAGCCTAGCACCAAACTCGCGTGCGCACTCTATTCGCAAGCGATAGTGAAAGTCGTCCCCGTCAAGTCCGCTGAAATCGCCGAAGCCTGCAAGATTCTTGAGAACACCTATAGGGCCGTTAACATCGCATTGGTGAACGAACTCAAAGTCTTGTTCGACAGCATGGATATCGATGTCTGGGAAGTGATCAACGCCGCAAAAACCAAACCATTTGGTTATCAGGCGTTCTATCCGGGTCCCGGACTTGGAGGTCACTGCATACCCATCGACCCCTTCTATCTTTCCTGGCTTGCTCGACGTCAAGGCATGCAGACACGCTTCATCGAACTGGCTGGTGAAGTGAATACCCGAATGCCCGAGTATGTCATCGAGAAAGTCACGCTGGCTCTCAACGAGGACAGCAAAGCCATTAGGGGATCGAAAATCATGATCTTAGGAATGGCCTACAAACGAGATGTCGACGACCATCGCGAGAGCCCTTCATTTCGTCTTCTTGAGATGCTTCTGGATCGGGGTGCAGACGTTTGCTACAACGATCCGCACATTCCAAGATTTCCTGTAAAAAGGGGTTATGAAGAGCTTCCTTTGCTCTCTAGCGTTGAGCTAACACCGGAAGCACTCGAGTCGATGGATCTTGTCATCATCGCAACGAACCACTCAGCATACGATTACCAATTCATTGCTGACCACGCTTCACTTGTTGTTGACACTCGTAACGCGACAAGTGGCTTGGATCACCATCAAGCCAGAATATTAAAGGCTTAGACATCTCATTGGCCCAGACGATTACAGACAATCCCGAAGGATCGTCGGAAATGGATGAGACGCTTGATCGCAAAGAGCTGAACTTCCCTCCAGACGAACGTCGAGCGATCGTCGTGTGGACATTGCTAGCCGTATCGCTGCTTCCCTTCATGGTGAAATATTTTCCCGCGATGTGGCGGCAAACCCTCTATCAGTTCTTCCCCTTCTTGCTCGTTTCAATTGGGTACCTGGTTTTCCGCAGGCATGATCGAGTCGTTCGCTTACCTGAAACGAATACCCTACGAGGACGAGTTTGCTTCGGTGCACTTAGCCTAGGCGCATTGCTTTTGGCGGGGGCAGCTGTCCTTGGTTCAAGTTGGCTGGGTGCCGTCGTACTAGTGATATGGCTTGGTGCGTTCCTTGCGTCGCAGCGAGAATTCGATGGTCGTTGGATGGGTTACCTCGCCATTCCCATGGTCCTTTTCATACGTTCACCAATGCTTGGGACGTATACGGTGATGGAGAGATTGCAGCGAATCACCACATCACTTGCCAGCATCTTTCTCGATGCATTTGGTGTAATACACAGTTTGGCAGGAAATACGATTGCTCTACCCAGCAAAACACTGTTCGTAGCCGAGGCGTGTAGCGGGGTTCAGTCTCTATTCACTGTTCTCTTTCTCTCGCTTTTGCTAATGGCCTATCGGAGAAGATCGATAGTAGCCCTACCGGTTTATCTCTTCGTCGCCTTGGTATTAGCCATCGTGGGCAATGTCTCGCGAGTGACAACGATCGCGCTCGCCGAAGCATGGTTTAGAGTTGACTTGACTTCGGGTTTCATTCACGAGCTCGTTGGCTACCTCGCTTTAGCTTTCGCTGCTGCGTTACTCTATGGAATCGACAGCATCACCAGCCTCTCGCCTTTCAGAAGAGATGGTGAGATGAAAGAGATTGCTGATTTGTCTAAATCGAATTCTGCATTCCAAGAGAGATTCTCGCTCATCGACTGGAGAGCCGAAGTAACAGGATCACCGAGGCAATGGCAAGCCTTCATAGGAATCACATTGCTTTCGGGACTTCTTATGGGCATTCAATTCTTGGCAGCCCCCTCGAAGAGACCGAGTGTCGTTTCGACTAACCAAGTTCTCTTCGATCCTAGCAGCCAGTTGATCACCAAGCCGGTGCCTGAGGTGCAGGTGCTAGATCATCAAGTGAATCGTGATGCGCATGGTGATCGCAGCGAACGATTTGGTATGAATTCGGATATTTATCAATGCGGATTCGACGGCAACCAAGGTCAACTTGTATTCAGCCAGCCTTACATGGGCTGGCATGAACTCACGGTTTGCTACAAGGTACTCGATTGGCAAATGGTGTCTCGAACTCCCATCAGCCCCCGCGACGGCTCAACCCCCATTGTGGTGGCAGAGTTTGTGGGAGAAGCAGGTCGCAGAGGGACTTTATTTTTTACGGCGATCGATAGTGACGGTCATATACCGAGAGTCCCCGGACACTCGCCCTACGCCCGCGCCCTAGCCCCCCTCCATCCTTTGATCATGGATGACTTTGCCGAGATCACGGGGAGCTCTCAAACCATTATGTTGCAGTACTGGATAACTTCCGAGGACGCCCAATCGGCGCAGACAATCCAAAGGGTTGTTGACATGCTGGCAGCCGTCCGGCAGACAACAAGCGAACGACTTTCGAGCGACCTCCAGGCAACATGAGTAGCTTTTTCGAACACAACCTAAGTCGATCGAGTTTTCTCGTGACCGGTGGTGCTGGATTTATCGGATCTCATGTGGTTGAGTATCTCCTCAATCACGGAGCACGCTTTGTACGCGTACTCGACAATCTTTCACAGGGAAGACGAGAGAATGTCGAACCATTCATTAACAAGGACAACTTTGAACTAATAGTTGATGACATTTCAAATCTTGAGACGTGTCATCAAGCCTGCCAATCCATCGACTACGTATGCCACCAAGCCGCACTTGGATCAGTCCCACGTTCGATCTCATTTCCAGATCAAACCAACACAGCCAACGTGACGGGCACACTGAATCTGCTGATCGCCGCTAGCAAATCGAAGGTTTCCAGATT
>JBCCKZ010000323.1:0-6427 GCA_039027135.1 Planctomycetota bacterium | reverse complement strand
GGATGCGGTTTTCAATTTCGTTCAAACTCATGTCGTTAATCAAACCCGGCTAGGCACAAATGCGTCAACGGGTGTTGTGATCTGACCCTCGACATTATCGCCGATTCGTTTGGAATCTGGCCTGCCTTGGAAACATCAGCGGGCGCGCCATACCGATCTGGTTTGATTCTCTGGCGTATACCAACCGGAATCTCCACATCATTCGATGCAACACCCCGGATTTCTGGTCTAGGGCGTCGCCAATTTCCTAGAAATCAAACGCTAGCAGGAAGACGCTTCCGTCCTGGGTCTGCCTAGAAGATGCCTAGGTGATCTCGAGCTTCATCAGTCATCGCATCAGGCGTCCAGGCAGGCTCCATAACGACTTTTACCTCGCAAGAATCAACCTCATCGAGCGACTCAGCTGCCGCCTTGGTGCCTGCGACCAATTGCGGACCGGCCGGGCACATCGGAGAGGTCATCGTCATCTCGATATTGACATCGTAGGTACCGCCTTCCTTTTCCTCGCCGACGTCGACGAGGTAAACCAGACCCAGGTCGACAATATTCACGTAGAGTTCCGGGTCGATGACTTGCTTGAGGACCTCTCGGACTTGTGCTTCTTCGAGTGCCATAGGACTTGCCTTGCTATTCGTATTCGCGAACTTGACGGACGATCGCAGCGCCGAGAGCTTCACGCACACTCTCAATAGTAATTCTATCGAAAATTTGCTGAAAGAACCCTGTCACGATCATGCGTGTGGCTTCCTTCCGCGTGAATCCACGACATCGAGCGTAGAAAATCTGTTCTTCATCGACCTTTGCTGTCGTGCTGCCGTGCGTGCAGCGGACGTCATCGGCTTCAATTTCCAGACCAGGAATCGAGTCGGCTCGGGAGGTCTTCGACAGTACAAGATTATCGTTTCGCTGATAGCCATCGGTGTGCTGGGCGCCATCAGCTACCTTGATCATTCCCCGCCAAACGGTTCGACTCTTGTCTTGTTGAGCTGCCTTGTAAAGGAAGTCACTGCGGCAATCAGGTGCGACGTGGTGTTGCTGGGTGTGGTAGGCGAGGTGTTGCCTGCCTTCGGTGAACATGACACCGTTAACCTGGCTTTCCGCTCGACGGCCAACGAGATCGACTTCTTGATTGACTTTAGTGAGTCCACTTCCCATCGCGGCAATCGTCCATTGCAACGACGCATCGCGATCGACCTGTGCTTTTTGGTGAGCAAAGTGGAACGCTTTATGACCCCATTCCTGCAGGTTCACGTAGCGAAGATTTGAATTGCCTCGTTGAATAAGCTCGACCGCTCCAATGTGGACGCCGCCATCGGTCGCTTCAATACTATTGCACTCATGAAGCACTGTCGCCTCAGCATTTTCTTCAACGATGATCAGGGTGTGCGTTAGGTCGCTACCCCCGTGGCTCATCACGCTGCCAATATGGATCGGTCGATCAAGGCAGACTCCGCGTGGAACATAAAGTACCTGGCCACCTGCAAAGAAGGCCGCGTGCATCGCTGCAAACTTATCGTGCGAACCATCAACAACCTTGAACAGGTGTTCGCGAATGAGATCCGGGTGGATTTCCGCGAGTTCGCTAATGCCGCCAAAGACGACGCCTTTGTCGGCTAAGTCGTTGTCGAGTGAACTATGGACGATGTGGGAGTCGAGCGTTTCAATTCGCCCGCCCAGTTCAACACCATCTAAGAGCTGATGAGCGTTGGTGACACCGTCGTGCGAAAATTCATTCTCGCAACATGGAACGGGGTATTTCCCAAGCTTGAAAGCGCGGATATCCGTCCTCATCCACTCTTCATCGCGGCGCGCAGGCCAATCCATTTGCTCGGCACGTGCAAAAGCCTCCCGTCGAAGATCGACTAGCCAGCCCGGTTCGCCCCGGCATTCGACGAAAGCGTTGAAGCCTTCAGCGGTAAATTCAAGTTGCTGCAATTGAGTCATGGAGTTACCCGACGCTGCCTTCCATCTGCAATTGAATAAGTCGATTCATCTCGATCGCGTATTCCATGGGCAATTCTTTCACCAAAGGTTCGATGAAACCATTGACGATCATGGTGCTGGCTTCCTGTTCAGTCAGGCCTCTCGAGAGCAGATAGAACATTTGTTCTTCACCAATCCGGGAAACACTGGCTTCGTGTCCGATTTGGACATCTTGTTCAGAGATCTCGATGTAGGGATAGGTATCCGACCGGCTCTCAGGATCGAGTATCAGAGCGTCGCAAACGACATTGTTTTTGCTGTTGTGGGCACCCGGAGCGACATGGACCAAGCCTCGATAGCTTCCTCGTCCACCATTCTTGCTGATAGACTTGCTGATGATCTGTCCGGTTGTGTTGGGGGCTTCGTGCACCAATTTGGCGCCAGCATCTTGGTGCTGTCCTGCACTTGCAAAGGCGATGGAGAGGATCTCACCGCGGGCACCCGGCTCCTTCATATGGACGGCCGGGTACTTCATGGTCAACTTCGAGCCGAGGTTGCCATCAACCCATTCCATGGTGGCGTCGCCGTAGGCCCAAGCCCGTTTGGTGACGAGGTTGTAGATGTTGTTGGCCCAGTTCTGAATGGTCGTGTAACGGCATCTTGCGTTGCGTTTGACGACCACTTCAACGACGGCGCTGTGTAGCGATTCAGTCGTATACATCGGTGCCGTGCAGCCTTCGACGTAGTGCACGTTGGCGCCTTCATCAACGATGATGAGAGTCCTCTCAAACTGTCCCATGCTCTCGGCATTGATTCGGAAATAGGCTTGGAGAGGGAAGTCGATTGTCACCCCTTTAGGGACGTAGATAAACGACCCACCAGACCACACCGCGCTGTTAAGTGCCGAGAACTTGTTGTCATCGGCGGGGATGACCTTGCCGAAATACTCACGAAGTAACTCCGGGTGTTCGCGGACTGCCGTGTCGGTATCGGTAAAGATGACACCCTGTTTGGCAAGGTCCTCTTCCAGCGAACCATAGATGACCTCGGACTCGAACTGGGCTTTCACGCCGGCAAGGAACTTCTTTTCCGCCTCGGGAATGCCGAGCTTGTCGAAGGTGTCCTTGATCTCCTGTGGAACATCATCCCAGGTCTTTCCCTGAGAATCCGTTGGCTTGAGGTAGTAATAGATATCTTGAAAGTCGATATCAATCGCCCCACCCCACTTGGGCATAGGGCGTTCGTTGAACTTTTTCAGCGAATCGAGCCGGTACTGACGCATCCAGTCCGGCTCGCCTTTGATGTCCGAAATCTGGTTAACAACTTCCTCGCTGAGCCCTTTTTGGGCTTTGAACACACCCTTGGTTTCCGTGCGAAAGTTGTATTTGGTGATTTCGCCGATTGAGTCGGCTTCGCTTTGTCGAATGTCGGTAGCCATTGGGGATCAGTGATTTAGTGTTCGGATATTTGTTTGCCGTCTAGCGAATTCTCTAGACCGTTGTTTCTTCGCTGAGCATTTCTTGATTGGCGGCCTCGGCATCGGGATACGCGGCTCGGATACGTTCATATCCCTTGTCGTGGAGTTCTTCGGCCAAGTCCTTACCGCCGGTTTCAACGATGCGACCACCCAGCATGACGTGTGTGTACTCGGGCGGGTTGTGTTCCAGCAGCTTGTCGTGGTGGGTGATGATCAAGAGTCCCATCTTGTTGTGGCCGATATCGGCGATCGATTCGGAAGCAAGGCGAACCGCATCAGCATCAAGGCCCGAATCTGTCTCATCCAAAATCGCAAATTTTGGCTGCAGCATAGCGAGCGTCAGGATTTCTGCTCGTTTCATTTCACCGCCCGAGAAGCCGTCGTTGACGTACCGACGAGCGAACTCGATGTCCATCTTGAGGTGATCCATTTTTGAGCGGAGCTCTTTGCGGAAGTCCCTCATTGGAATGAGCTCCTCACCCTCCTTTCGATCTGGATTGCGGACATTCGTCGTCGCGTGACGAAGGAAATCCGCCATCTTGACGCCAGGAATCGCCATCGGACGTTGAAACGCCATGAAGATTCCCGCGCGGGCTCTTTCATCGGCTTCCATCTCTAGCACGTTTTCATCGTCGAGCGAGATCGAACCGCTCGTGACTTCGTAAGACGGATGGCCGCTGATTGCATAACCCAAAGTCGACTTTCCCGAGCCGTTGGGGCCCATCAGGGCATGCGTTTCCCCATGGCGGATAGTCAAGTTGACACCGCGCAAAATCGGCTTTCCCGCCACTTCGACGTGGAGATTTTCAATTTTCAGGACGTGAGTCATCGAGAGTCTTTACTGTTCACTAAATCAAAGAAATGAAGGGCGGTTGCCGCTTCTTGTCAGGTGTTGGCCGCACTACGCGTGGAATTGGCATTTTCCGTCGCCATCTAGACGGCAGCTGCTCAGCTTGACCGGTTGACCAGCGAGCTTCGAAAACAACTGTTCTTCCAGACGACACATTGAACGGTCATCATCCGCTTCGACTAACTGTGGGTAGGGACAGGCCGGGATGTCGACGATAGGGAGAAAACCACCGTCTTCCGAACCTTTAGAACTTGGCGTGACTTCCACGACGTAGTCCATCATCTCGAGAGCCGTTTGCAACCTCACGAGCGGGTTTTCCGTCTCTCCCTCCGCTACTTGGTCCAACCGCTGGTTCAGGTGGGAGGCAACTGATGTCAGCAGCTTCTCGCGGAGGTTCTCATCCTCAACTTCGACAATCGTCTGCCACATCGCTTGAGCGAGGTGGTCGAGAGAAACACCGAGGCTGGCAATTCCCTTTGCGGTGATCTGGTAGGCGTGTTGAGGTCGGCCGCGGCGGCTAGGCTGGGTCGTGTCGATCTGCCTACCGATCCAACCTGCAGCGAGGGCTCGCTCGAGACGATTCCGAACGGCCGTCGGGGTGACTTCCAAGAGGTTGGACAATTCCGCAACTCCAAAAGACGAACCGTCAGCCAAAAGCTTCAGCAGGCGGCGGTCAGATAATGTGGGAGCGGTTGTGGCGGCTGTCACGATTCACACTTTCGATACGGATGAGGAGTAAAGGACGGCTTTTCGTCCCTTTCCATTCTATTCTGACGCCCCGGCAATGGCCCGTAAACATCCAAAACGTTCACTCCCCAGCCATCGGAGCAATAGATCCCCCTAGAGTCGTGTTTTGCGGCGTGGGTAAGAGCAACCGTCATCTGGCAAGCCTTGGATTTTTGAGCACCGAAGGCATCTTCTCGCTGATCGTACTGACGCTAAATTCTCGGGCTCGGCTTAACCTAAGCCGCCAATTTTGAATCAACCACAGCACCTCGACACCCCCCGAGCCCTATGAAAGCCGTTGCGGTCACCCCCGGCACTCCCAACAGCGTCCACTTGGAAGAGATCGAAAAGCCTTCTCTCGATGATGTCGCGGACGGCCGTGGGGTGCTCGTTAAAACGCTCAAGGTCGGTGTTGACGCGACTGATCGCGAAATCAACGAGGCACAATACGGTAACGCTCCCGATGGCGACGACTACCTCGTGATCGGTCATGAGTCCTTCGGCGTCGTCGAGCAGGTTGGTTCGGCCGTCAAAGACCTCAAGCCTGGCGACTTGGTGACCGCGACGGTCCGAAGACCCGGAGGGTCCATCTACGACCTGATCGGTACCAACGACATGACAAGCGAAGAGACCTACTACGAACGTGGAATCAATCTACGTCACGGGTACCTCACCGAATACTTCGTCGATGACCGTGAGTACATCGTTAGAGTTCCTCAAGGACTCAATCATCTGCACGTTCTCATGGAGCCAATGTCTTGTGCGGCCAAAGCGGTCGACCAAGCCTACGAAGCTCAGCGACGCTTAAAAGTCTGGCGGCCCAGGACCGCTTGGATTTTGGGCAGCGGCCAGATCGGACTTCTTGCGACGTTAGCTTGCAAGCTTCGCAAGATGGATGTCTACACCTTGGCACGATCCGAACCGCCTCACCTAAAAAGTGAGATCGTCGAGGGACTCGAGTGCACCTACGTGAGCACCAAGCAAACCCCGATGAGTGAGCTTGTTGAGAAAACCGGTAAGCCCGATCTCATCATTGAGGCGACTGGTCATTCAGGCATTGCTTTCGAAGCCATGCAACACCTCAATCTGAACGGTGTGCTTGTCTGGGCCAGCATTACCGGTGGCGACCGGAAGATCGAAATCCCATCCGATAAGATCAATCTCGAATGGGTTCTGGGCAATAAGTTGTTGCTCGGTAGTGTCAATGGAAACCGATGGCATTTTGAATCAGGGATCAAGGATCTTGCGCTCGGTGAGATGATGTTTCCCGGTATCCTCGGAAAGATCCTCACCAACCCAGTCGATGGTCTAGATAACTATGCTGAGATGATGCGTCTGTTGGTAGAAGACGACCAAGCCTTAAAGGTTTTTGTCAACGTCAGCGACTGAAGACTTGGCGACCCTCACGTCGACGTCGTAGCAGGGCCACCGCAAACTCTAGGCAAGTTGGG
>JBCCKZ010000322.1:0-6428 GCA_039027135.1 Planctomycetota bacterium | reverse complement strand
CTTTTTTCGTGACTCGGGGGTCGTGCTGGATGCTGGATCAGGCCTACACCGTTTGATGGGGCGGATTTCTACAACGCACTTGGATATCGTGCTTAGCCACGCTCATCTCGATCACTGTATGGGGCTTACGTTCCTGATTGACGTGATGCATGTTCACCCGCTTTCACGAATCCGGGTCTTTGGTGAGCCTGAGAAGCTCGCGGCAATCCGAAGCCATCTCTTTCACCCAGCCATTTTTCCGGCGACCCTTGAGGTCGAGTGGTGCGACGTGGACGTGCAAGGCGTTACGCGCTTGGGCGGCCGTGACGAGATTGCCATGCGGTGCTTTCCGCAAAAACATCCCGGCGGATCGATCGCCATCTCGTTAGTGGATGAGGCCGGCAAGAAAGTGGTCTATGCGACCGACACTGAGGGTGACTTAGGCAGCGGGTTCGCGGACTTTGCCGGTGACGGAGATCTTCTAATGCACGAGTGCAACTTTAGTGACGAGTACGCTGATTTAGCGATGAAAACGGGGCACACGAGTTTGAGTCGACTTGAAGCGGTGGCGAAGAATTGCAATCCGAGCAAATTGCTTGTCACGCATTTGAACCCATTGGAAATGGCGGAGCCGATTGATCCACAGCCGCTTGAAAAGACGCTTGGTTGTCCTGTGATCATTGCCGAGGATAGACTTGAAGTCGCGTTCTAGTCATTCAAATCCGGGCGTTGTCAAAGGCCCAAAAACCTTGGGCGTTTGACTTGCATTCCCGCTCGAAACGTCCAGCGTTCGATGTCCGAGGAAGGCTGAGCTTGCGACGTCGCCGTTTCTCGTCCCAGTAGTGTGGAGCCCTAACGCCGCCAGGCAGGTATCGCCCCTGCGACCGACGGCGGGCCGTCTTCATAAATACTAAAATCAGCCCAAAGCGGTTGATGGTCGCTGATGTCATCGGCCTCGTCCCGCGAGATGTTAAAGAAGTCCTGCATGTCGAGCACGCCGACCCTTCGATACTCGGTCGTGAGCCGATTGTTGATTAGAATGTGATCGTAGGTCTTTGACCGAGCAGTATTGGTTAGCAAGTGACCGCCAACCGAAACAAAGTTGGCGATCTCGCCCACTTGCCTGAGGTTGTTTACGTCGACGTTGAGGTCGCCTAGCAAGATGCAGTCATCTTCACCTCGCAGTTGTCGTTCGTATTGCTGGACGGAAAAGTACACGTCATCAAGCACATCCATCTCATTAATCTCGGCATCATCGGCTACGGTTGTCGGTGATGTGTGTGAGTTGATCAATGTGAACGAAAATGGCTGGAACTGAGGATCGGAAACTCGTGCTCGAAAGCTTGCAACCATCGGTTCACGCGGCAGTAGTCCCGCTTCGTCTCGGACAAGGTACGCGCTTTCCGGGATCAGAGTGACGCTGCCAGTGTTGTAAACAAAGCCGTATGCCTCGACGTGTTTGCTGCTCCCGATGAATTGAGACGTGATCGCCTGGTAGGGCTTGCCTCTTTGGTTGAGCTCGGCGATCAGGCGGTCGATCGGGGTGGTCTTTTGGCCTCGGATCTCTTGAATCGCCACGACATCGAACTGCTCGCAGATGGTTGCCAATTGGTCCATGACAACCGGCTTTTCAGACTTCTTTTCGCCAAACATTTGAATATTGAACGTGGCGACTCGAATCGTATCGACGGACCTGGGTGCGACTTCCGTTTGGCGGGGCGAAGTCGATCGGCTCGTGGCTGGTGTGGTTCGCGGCAGCGGCCTGCCAGCGTCGGGCGACCGGGATTGCGTTTGATCTGGAGATACCGAGGGTGACTGGCCAAGCGAACCTTGTGTCGATTCTTGAACAGCGTCTGATTCTTGAACGGTGTTTGGTTCTTTATCGATGTCGGTGTCCGCGAGAACGGCATCCGAGTTGTCGAATACGAAGCCGCTTAGCGTCTTGAGGTCGAGGTGCCCGGTCAGAACACCCGCCAAGCCACCGAGGATACCAATGGAGGTCAACGAAGGCCCAAACCAACGCAGTATGGGAATACCGCGCAGCGGGCTTGAACGACGTCGGCGAGTTCGGCGTCGCTTCTTGCGACCCCATGGCAACCATCCCAAGATCGGCCTCCATGCCGAAAGTCAGACGGGGTGTTACGATAGAACAACGTGACATTCGAATATCGAAATGCGGAGAGTTTCTCAAGATGAATTCAGCCTCCAATGACGGCGGAACCCAGTACGCGATCATTCCCGACCGGCAGTCGATCGGATCGGTCGAACGCGAAATTCGCTTTTTCCCCAGCCAGGTCACTGCGCCTAAGAGCCTTACCTGCGAGCAGGTGCAGGCGTTCAATGAAGATGGCTACCTGGGGCCATTGCCGGTTTACGATTCCGAAGCAATCACCGAGATACGTCAGTACTTTGATGGTCTACTGGCCGAGGCTCTCGCAGCAGGCCGAGATAGCTATTCGATCAGCAGTGCGCACATGAAACACGGTCGCGTTTACGACATGCTGACCCACCCAAAAATCGTTTCCTATGTGCAGGACTTGCTGGGTGAGGACATTGTTGGCTGGGGGAGTCATTTCTTTTGCAAGATGCCCAGAGATGGACGCAGCGTGGAATGGCATCAGGACTGTAGCTTTTGGCCATTAACGCCCACGAAGGCGGTCACCGTATGGTTGGCCGTTGATGATGCCGATGAGGAAAACGGCTGCATGGAGGTCTACACCGGTTCACATACGCACGGCCTAATTGATTTTGAGACGTCGACGGATGAATCCGCGAACGTGCTCGATCAGACGATCGAGAATCCGGCGGCCTATGGAACACACCGGCGAACGCCTATTCCGGCCGGTCAGATCTCGATCCACAGTGACTTGTTGGTTCACGGTTCGATGCCCAACCACAGCGATCGTCGGCGATGCGGATTAACGCTTCGGTACTGTCCTGCCGACGTTTACGCGTATTTGGGTTGGAATGGCAAAGGCGTGGTGGTCGCCGGAACGGCAGACTCTGCGCTGTGGCCTGGATGCCCCCGTCCTGAACGATCCTAGGTGGCTTATGGCGGCGGAGTACGGTTGAACCGAGTACGGGGCGAAACTACTGAAATGAAAAAGCCCTTTTGGCTATTATGTGGTAGCTTTTGGTAGATAAACCGTTTTTAGATTAGTTGTTATGTCGCTAGCCCAACACTTTCAAAGCGATTCGCCCGTTATCTCGTTCGAGCTTTTTCCGCCAAAGACGGAGAAGGGCTTTAAGACGCTCGAGAAGAACGTTCAGCAGCTCTTGGAGCTCAATCCGGCATTCTTTACCTGTACCTATGGGGCCGGAGGCAGTAGCCAAGCAGCCACATTGGATGTCGTCTCAAAAGTGAAGAAGATGACCGGTCTACCGATCGCGAGTCATCTAACCTGTGTCGGTTCGACCGTGTCGGAGTTGGTTGATTACTTGAATCGTGCGGTCGATGTGGGATGTGATTACATCGTCGCGTTGCGAGGAGATCCACCCAAGGGTGAGGATTCGTTTACGGCCGTGGAAGGAGGGCTTCGTTACGCCAATGAGCTTGTCGATCTCATCAAAGACAAGTTTCCTTCGCTTGGAATCATCGTTGCCGGATATCCAGAGGTTCATCAAGAAGCCCCGGATGCTCAGACGGATCTTTTGAACCTGAAGCGAAAGGTTGATGCAGGTGCCGACATCATTGTGACACAGCTGTTTTACGACAATGCGGACTACTTCGCGTTCGTCGACCAGTGTCACGACATCGGGATCGAAATTCCCATCGTGCCAGGCATTCTACCGGTGACTAATTTTGCCCAGGCTGAGCGAATCGCGAAGCTATGCAAAGCTCGGATTCCAGATGAACTCCGAGATCCAATGTTGCAATCCGATGCACCGGAGCATCAATTCGAAGTTGGCGTCGACCACGCCCGTCGTCAATCCATCGAGCTTTTGGATCGAGGTGTGCCAGGCATCCATTACTACGTACTGAACAAATCGGAAGCGGCTAAAGCGCTGATGGAAGGTATGTCGATGCCGGCCGGCGGATAAGAGATCCAGGCCTAACCCAACTCGCGGCTTCGAGATGCCGCCGCTTGAACAGCGTCGATGGCCGCCGACCTGAACCCGCTTTGCTCTAGCGATGCCAGCCCAGCGATTGTTGTCCCTCCGGGGCTTGCAACTGCATCCTTCAGGACGCCTGGGTGTGAACCGGTTTGCTTGACCATCTCCGCCGCTCCAGAAACGGTTGCGGCGGCCAGCTCCATGGCCAGTGCTCTTGGTAAGCCTGCTGCGACACCTCCATCGGCGAGGGCTTCGATGAACAGGTAGACGTAAGCGGGGCCGCTTCCCGAAAGGCCAGTCACTGCGTCCATCTGTGATTCTGAGACTTCCGAGACCATTCCGACGCTCGAGAGCGTCTTTTCAACCAAGCTGCGGTCAGAGTTTTGCACGCTAGCGGCAACACAGTACGCCGAGGCTCCGTGTCCGATCAGCGATGGAGTATTCGGCATCACCCGAACAACACGGTCATGGCCGACTAAACCAATGAGCGTCTCGAGCCGCACGCCGGCGGCGATCGAGATGACGAGCTTGTCGGCGTAATCGGCTTCCGGGTTAGAGAGAACGGCGGGAACGACACCAGGTTTCACAGCGACCAAAATACAGTCGCTCCCGGCGATACCCTCAGCCAGCGGCAGTAGCCGGACCTTGGGATGCCCTGTTTTCCACCAGCTTGCCGACGTCTCGTTTGGTTCAACCACCACGAGATCGGCCTCCGACACGACACCGGCTGCCATCATCCCGGAGGCCAAGGCTTGCCCCATCTTTCCACCACCGATCAAGCACCATCGCAAAGGACTTTTGGCAGCGTTTTTTTCTGAACTCATGCAGCAGATTCGATCATCGGTAAACAGCCAAGGCAACCCCGCTCATTGACCGAAACCGTGAGGTTTTCTACGCTACCGCGTTTTGCTCAGGGTAAATCCTAGCACTCCCACTCGCGTCTGACGTACCGGAAAGAGCATCTTGCAAGAGGCTATCACCAAGGCCAACTCGCTCATTGAGGCGATGGGATGGATCCGCCGATTCCGAGGGACCACAACGGTCATCAAGCTTGGGGGAAGCCTGCTTGATGATTCGAATGCGCTCATGCACATCCTAATGGATGTGATCTTCATGGAGACGGTCGGTATGAAGCCGGTTATCGTTCACGGCGGCGGCAAAGCTATCAGCCGGGCGATTGAAAAGGATGGGATCGAGCCCGTTTTTATCCGCGGTAGACGGGTCACTGACGCGGCAACTCTCGAGGTCGTCAAAAAAGTGCTCGCCGGCGAGCTGAACGAGCACATTACTGACGAAATCGAACGACTCGGTGGTCGGGCCATTAATCTCTCGATCCACAACACGGGGGTTCTGTTTGGCGAGAAAATCGTCGATCCCGATGGTGAGGACCTGGGCTTTGTGGGCAAAGTAACCCGGGTAGACCGCGAGGTCATCGAGGGCCTCACCTACACCGATCAGGTGCCCGTGATCGCATCGGTGGCCGAGGACGACACGGAAAACGGACAAATCTACAACGTGAACGCCGACACGGCAGCGATGGCGGTTGCAGAAGCTCTAGGTGCCGAAAAACTGGTTTTTTTGTCGGATGTCAATGGAGTCAGGCGAGACAAAGACGACCCCGAGTCGCTGATCGATTCATTGACCGCGACCGAGGCCAAACGACTCATTGAAGAGGGCGCTATCGCGGGCGGAATGATCCCCAAGGTAGAGGCCTGTTTGGAGACTTTGGACCGTGGTGTTCGTAAAGTTCACATTGTCGATGGCTCCATTCGGCATTCGTTGCTATTAGAGATCTTTACGACAAGCGGCGTCGGCACAGTCATCCAGCACGGGGCAGGCTGAGCGTTTTACCTTTGAAGATTGATTGACGGGTGCCGGACCGGCACGTTGCGAATGGGTTTTCTTGAAAGTACTTCTGGCGACTTCCTCAGCCAACGCGTCAGCGCGGGAGCTGGTTTGCTCGCTTGCTCGAATAACGTTCCTAGCGATCGAGGATTCCGAGTTCGGGCCTCCAACGTGACCCATTCAAGAGATGATAGGTAGAGACTGCAATGGAATCGATCGACCTGACAACCGGATTGCGACATCTGCTGCCTGGGGACGAACTTGCCTCCGCGGGTGATGCGTTACGCAATTTAATTCGAAAGGCAGTTGATCAGTGGTCACCGAACGTCGGACCTCTCGTTTCGGATCAGGGTGCCATCGAGTTTGAGCATTTATCGTTGGGCCTTCCAGCTGCTTTGTCCAAGGGGTTAGTTTTTGGTTGTGCTGAGCAGACGCTACAACATCTAGTGCTTTCCGCTCGAACTCAAAGGCCGGGACGTACGCAGGGAATTGTTGTGCAGGGATCGATGCACGGGCATGGCGTTGTTGGCCGGTCGATGTCAGGTCAAATT